>NZ_JBIDAK010000018.1:73297-157940 GCF_043202455.1 Kitasatospora sp. NPDC048194 | reverse complement strand
CGTTGACTTTTGGCACGCTGTTGAGTTCTCAAGGAACGGACACTTCCTTCAGGCCGCCTTCCAGCGGGCCCTCCGGGCGCTTCGTTCTTTCGTTTCTCCAGCTTATCAGATGTTTTCCGCTCCATTTTCCGGAGTTTCATTCATCGGATTCGCTTTCCGCCTTGTCGCCCCGGTCTCCCGCGGCGACTCCGGAACTGTACGGGCACCGACCCGCCACATGCAAATCGTCCCGCCCCGCAGTCGCGGGACGGGACGATCAGCGGTCGGCGGGCCGTCAGGCGCGGCCCATCTCCTCGGCGATGGCCGCCGCGAAGGCGTCGATGTCGGCCTCCGAGGTGTCGTACGCGCACATCCAGCGGACTTCTCCGGTGTGCTCGTTCCAGAAGTAGAAGCGGTAACGCTTCTGCAGCCGCTCGCTCACCTCGCGCGGGAGGACGGCGAAGACCGCGTTCGCCTGGACGGGGCGAACGACCTCGACGCCGTCGATCTTGCGGACCGCCGCCTCCAGCCGGCTGGCCATCGCGTTGGCGTGGCCGGCGTTGCGCAGGTAGAGGTCGCCCGAGAGCAGCGCTTCGAACTGCACCGAGAGGAAGCGCATCTTCGAGGCGAGCTGCATCGAGGTCTTGCGCAGGTACTTGATGTTGCGCACCCGCTCCGGGTTGAGCACCACCACGACCTCGCCGAAGAGCAGACCGTTCTTCGTGCCGCCGAAGGAGAGGACGTCCACGCCCACGTCGGTGGTGAAGGCGCGCAGCGGCAGGCCGAGCGAGGCGGCCGCGTTGGCCAGGCGGGAGCCGTCTACGTGGACCAGCATGCCCAGCTCGTGGGCGTGCTCGGTGATCGCGCGGATCTCGTCGGCGGTGTAGAGGGTGCCGAGCTCGGTGCTCTGGGTGATGGAGACCGCGAGCGGCTGCGCGCGGTGCTCGTCCCCGAAGCCCCAGGCCTGCTGGTCGAGCAGCTCGGGGGTGAGCTTGCCGTCCGGCGTGGGGACGGTGAGCAGCTTGATGCCGCCCATCTTCTCCGGGGCGCCGCCCTCGTCCACGTGGATGTGGGCGGTCTCTGCGCAGACCACGGCGCCCCAGCGCGGCAGGAGCGCCTGGAGGGCGACCACGTTGGCGCCGGTGCCGTTGAAGACGGGGTACGCCTCGGCCTTGTCGCCGAAGTGGCGGCGGAAGACGTCCTGGAGGTGCGCCGTGTAGTCGTCCTCGCCGTAGGCGACCTGGTGGCCGCCGTTGGCGAGGGCGATCGCGGCGAGGACCTCCGGGTGGACGCCGGCGTAGTTGTCGCTGGCGAAGCCGCGGACGGCGGGGTCGTGCCGCCGTACCGCGTCCGTTCGGGTGAGCTCGGTCATCGGGCTGTCAGCCACAGGTGCTGTCCGTTCAGTTCTGCTGCGGGGCGGTCCCAGAGGCCCGCCAGGTGGCCGGCGAGGTCGGCGGTGTCGGTGAAGCCGGCGAACTTCGCCTCCGGCTTCTCGGCCCGCATCTCGGGACTGACCAACGCCTTGATCACCAGGATGGCAGCCGCCGCGGTGGGCTCACCGTCCGGGGAGGTGGTCTCCTTCTTGAAGGAGTCGGCCATGGCGAGGGTCCAGGCCTCGGTGGCGGCCTTGGCGGCCGCGTAGGCGGCGCCGCCCGCGGTGGGCTTGTGCGCGGCCGAGGCGGAGATCATCGCGTAGCGGCCGGCCTGGCTGCGGACCAGCGCGGGCTGGAAGGCCAGCGAGGTGTGCTGGAGGGTCCGCACGACGGTGTCGTGCAGGAAGTCCCAGTCGTCCAGGCGGGTGTCGAAGAAGGTCTTGCTGCCGCGCCAGCCGCCCACCAGGTGGAACAGGCCGTCGACGTGGCCGTGCTCGGCCTCCAGGTGGTCGGCCCAGTCGTGGACCTCCTGCGGGTCGAGGAGGTCGATCACCTGGCCGCTGACCTTGGCGCCGCGGACCGCGACGCGGGTGGCGTCGAGTGCCGAGTCCAGTCGCTGGGCGTCGATGTCCGCGCCGATCACGGTGGCGCCGTCGGCGGCCAGGCGGCGCAGCACCGCCTGGCCGGCCGGGCCACTGGCCCCGGCGACGGCGATGACCTTGCCGGCCAGCTTGGTGTCGGGGGTGGTGGTGGTCACGCGGCAACTCCCTGGATACCGGCGCCGGTGATGCCGGCGGTGGCGGCGATGACGCCGCTGAGCTTCTTGGACAGGGCCTCGTAGAACATGCTCAGCGGGAACTCGTCCGGGAGCACGGCGTCGCACAGCGCCTTGTTGAGGGCCTTGCCGTCGGTGATGTCGAGCGGCAGCGCCTCCGGGCCCTTGGCCCAGGTGGAGGCCGGGTGCGGGGTGAGGTAGCGGGAGACCAGCTGGTAGGCGGCGATCCAGTGGGCCGGCTTGGGCCGGTCGATGCCGTCGCGGTAGAGGGTCTCGATCTCGCCGCAGAGCGCGTTGGTGACCTGCTGGGCGCGGTCCCAGTCGATGCTGAGGCGGTTGTCGCGCCAGCGCAGCGCGTCGTGCTTGTGCAGGTAGGCGAAGAGCAGCTGGCCGCCGAGGCCGTCGTAGTTGCGGACGCGGTCGCCGGTGACCGGGAAGCGGAACAGGCGGTCGAAGAGGATCGCGTACTGGACGTCGCGGGCGTGCGGGTTGCCCTCGGCCTCGAGCTTCACCGCCTCCTTGAAGGTGGTGAGGTCGCAGCGGAGCTCCTCCAGGCCGTACATCCAGAACGGGCTGCGCTGCTTGATCATGAAGGGGTCGAACGGCAGGTCGCCGTGACTGTGGGTGCGGTCGTGGACCAGGTCCCAGAGGACGAAGGTCTCCTGGGCGCGGTGCTGGTCCTCGAGCAGGCCCTCGGCGTCGGCCGGGATCTCCAGGCCGAGCTGCTGGACGGCGCTGGTGGTGACGGCGCGGAAGCGGGCGGCCTCGCGGTCGCAGAAGATGCCGCCCCAGGTGAAACGTTCCGGCGCCTTGCGGACGGCGACCGTCTCGGGGAAGAGGACGGCGGAGTTGGTGTCGTAGCCGGCCGTGAAGTCCGTGAAGGTGATCGGCACGAACATCGGGTTGTCGAAGCGGGTGCGCTCCAGCTCGGCCAGCCAGTCGGGCCACACGACGCGCAGCAGCACGGCTTCCAGGTTGCGGTCCGGGTTCCCGTTCTGGGTGTACATCGGGAAGACGACCAGGTGCTCCAGGCCGTCCTCGCGCTGGTCGGCGGGCTGGAAGGCGAGCAGCGAGTCCAGGAAGTCGGGCTCCCGGAAGCCGGTGTCGGCCCACTTGGCCAGGTCCGCGTCGACGGCCGCCAGGTACGCGGCGTCGTGCGGGAAGTTCGGGGCGAGTTCCTTGACGGCGGCCCGGACGGTCGCGACCAGCGGGTCGACGGTGTGCCGCTGGACGGCGGACAGGTCGATCGAACCGTCCTTGGACTGCAGCGGGCGCAGCGCCTCGACGGCTTCCTTCAGGCGCAGCCACGCCGGGTGGGCGGCGAGGGTCGAAACCGGGGCGTCGGCCGCCGCAGCGAGCCTTGGCGAAAGATTCTGCATCGTGGACTCACTTCGGCAGGAGTTATTCAACGAGGACACCATAGATACGAAAGGTTCTCCCGTTCAAGGGGGGTCGGACGGACAAAGCTCCGGCGTCCTGGCGCCACGGCCCGAAATCCTGCGCCGGGAACCGCAGTCCGGCATGTGGACACTGATCTGGATGTCCTGGACAGATGTGCTGCTCTGATGCGAACCTCCCGGCATGTTCCCGGCGGTGATCACGGTGGCCGAACGCCACGACGGCCCGTACCGGCCGCGCTCCCGTCGGCAGACGGCGCGTCGGCAGACCGGCCGTCGCTGTCGCGCGGGCGGCCGCGGCGACCGCTGTCGTCCCTGGTGTTGACCCGGTCGCGCCGCCGCCCCTGTCACGCTGCCGAGCCGGCCGCGGTCGGCGGTCCGCCACCGTGTCGATCCGCCGCCCTGTCGAGCCGGCCCGAGGACGCCGCGCACGCGGGCCCGTACGCCGACCATGCCGTGTGTGTCCCGGCGCCGCCACCGGGGAAGTGACCCGCCGGGACGCGTCCCGCCCCGCCCGCGGCGCCGAGCCCTTCCTCCTCCACCCCGTCCCGCTTCGCCGCCCTGCCCGGTCCTTCCTCTGGAGCGCTGCCATGACCCTCCGCAAGCCGTCCGCCGCACTGCCCCTCGCCGCCCTGGTGATCGCCGCCACCGCGCTGACCTCGTGCGCGCCGCAGCAGGCCGGGTCCGGCGGGTCCGCCGCCTCGGGGACGGCGGGTGCGGCGGCGGCCTGCGCGCCCGGCGCGCTGGCCACGCGCACGGCGGGGAAGCTGACCGTCGGCACCGACCAGCCGGCCTACGACCCGTGGTTCTCCGAGGACAAGCCGGAGAACGGCAAGGGCTTCGAGTCGGCCGTGGCGTACGCGGTGGCGGAGAAGCTGGGCTACCCGAAGGAGAAGGTCGGCTGGGTGGTCTCGCCGTTCGGCAAGGCGACCGCGCCGGGTGCCAAGGACTTCGACTTCGACATCAACCAGGTGTCCATCAGTGACGAGCGCAAGCAGGCGGTGGACTTCTCCTCCGGCTACTACGACGTGCGTCAGGCCGTCATCGCGCTGAAGAACTCCAAGGCCGCGAACGCGAAGAGCATCGCGGACCTCAAGGACACCAAGCTCGGCGCGCAGGTCGGCACCACGAGCCTGGACACCATCACCGGCACCATCAAGCCGAACAACCGGCCGGCCGTGTTCGACTCCAACGACCTGGCGAAGGCCGCGCTGAAGAACGGCCAGGTGGAGGCGTTGGTGGTGGACCTGCCGACGGCCTTCTACATCACCGGCGCCGAGGTGCCGGAGGCCCAGGTGGTGGGCCAGTTCGAGGCCGCCTCCGGGAGCGAGCAGTTCGGCCTGGTGCTGGACAAGGGCTCGCAGCTGACCTCCTGCGTGTCCCGGGCGGTGGACGCGCTGCGGGCGGACGGGACGCTGGCGAAGCTGGAGAAGCAGTGGCTGTCGGACGCCGTCTCGGCACCGGTCCTGAAGTGAGCGGGGACGCGCGGCCGGCCGGCCCGGTCACTTTGACCGGTCCCCCGGAGCAGGACGACGACGGGTACCGCCCGTCGGCGCGGCGGCTGGCCCACCAGGCGTACCGGCGCCGCCGGGCCCGGCGTTCGGCGCTGGTGGCGACGGCCTCGACCGTGGTGACGGCGGCGGCGCTGTACCTGCTGGTCGTCAACTCCCCCGGCTGGGAGGTGACGCGGAAGGCCTTCTTCAACGCGGACTACGCCCGCCAGGCGCTTCCGGAGGTCCTGAAGGGCCTGCGGCTCAACCTGGAGCTGATGCTCGGCTGCGGGGCGCTGATCCTGGTGTTCGGCCTGCTGCTCGCGGTGCTGCGGACGCTGCGCGGGCCGGTGTTCCTGCCCGTGCGACTGCTGGCCACCGTGTACGTCGACTTCTTCCTCGGCCTGCCGATGATCATCTGCCTGCTGGTGATGATCACCGGGGTTCCGGCGCTGCGGCTCAGCGGGGTGACCACCGATCCGCTGCTGCTCGGCGGGGCCGCGCTGGTGCTGACGTACTCGGCGTACGTCTCGGAGGTGTTCCGCTCGGGCATCGAGTCGGTGCACCCGAGTCAGCGGGCGGCCGCGCGGTCCCTGGGGCTGACCAACGCCCAGGCGATGCGGTACGTCGTGCTGCCGCAGGCGGTGCGGCGGGTGGTGCCGCCGCTGATCAACAACCTGGTCAGCCTGCAGAAGGACACCGGGCTGGTCTCGATCGGCGGGGCGATCGACGCGGTGTACGCCGCGAAGATCATCGCGGCGCGCTCCTTCAACTTCACGCCGTACCTGGTGGCCGGGCTGGTGTTCATCGCGCTCACCATCCCGCTGACCCGGGTCGCCGACTGGCTGACCACCCGGATGAACCGCCGGCAGCTGCAGGGAGGGGCGGTATGAGCGGCACGGAGGTGCTCCGGCTGGAGTCGGTGCGCAAGACCTTCGGCGGCCAGGTGGTGCTGCGCGACGTGGACCTCGTGGTGCCCGAACACTCGGTGACGGCGCTGATCGGGGCGTCCGGCTCCGGGAAGTCGACGCTGATGCGGTGCGTCAACCTGCTCGAGGGGATCGACGACGGGGCGATCTTCCTGGACGGCGAGGAGATCACCGACCCGCGCGCGGACGAGGACGCCGTGCGCCGCAGGATCGGGGTGGTGTTCCAGTCGTACAACCTGTTCCCGCACATGACGGTGCTGGAGAACATCACGCTCGCACCGCGTCGGGTGCACCGGGTCGGACGGGCCGAGGCCGAGGCGCGGGCGCTCGAACTGCTGGACCGGCTCGGGCTGGCGGGCAAGGCGAAGGAGTACCCGGACCGGCTCTCCGGCGGGCAGCAGCAGCGCGTCGCCATCGTCCGGGCGCTGGCGGCCGGCCCCCGGCTGCTGCTGCTCGACGAGATCACCGCGGCGCTCGACCCGGTCCTGGTGGGCGAGGTGCTGTCGGTGGTCCGGGACCTGAAGGAGCAGGGCATGACGATGGTCCTCTCCACCCACGAGATGGGTTTCGCACGGGAGGTCGCCGACCGGGTCTGCTTCCTGGACGGCGGGGTGGTGCTCGAACAGGGGCCGCCGGAGCAGGTGTTCGGGGATCCGCGCGAGGAGCGGACCCGGCAGTTCCTCCGCCGGGTGGTCGCCTCGGGCCGGCTCCAGGGCTGAGCGGGCCCGGGCGGCGGTCGGGCCGGGTCGGCGTACGGAGCGCGTGGCGCCGCAGTGCGCCCCGCGGTGCGGAGGGCCGGGTCGCTGTGCGGGAGCGGGGTCGCGGTGCGGGGAGCCGGGTCTTGGCGCGAGCAGCCCGGTTGCGGCCGGGTCGACGGGTGGTGAGAAAGGGGCCGCACCACAGTGGGCACCACTGTGCGCCCCCGCACGCGCCTGTCCACGCCGGGGCGGCAGCGGTGATCATGGCCGGACGACCGTCGCTGCGCCCGTCGCCCCGGGAGGTTGCCGTTGTCCGGACCGCACCTGGTCGACTGGCTCCTCGCCCTCGTCACCGCCGCCGCCGGCGTCCACTGCCTGACCCGCCTGCGGAACGCCGCCCCTGGCGCCGACCCCGGCCCTCGGCGGCATGCCCGGGAGTCCGACGCGGCCGAAGCCCTGATGGGCTTCGGCATGGCGGCGATGGCCGTCACCGGAGCGACCGTGCCCGCCGTCGTCTGGGCCGGCCTGTTCGGACTCCCCGCCGCCGCCTTCCTGCTCGCCGCGCTGTACGCACCGACCGGCCGAGCGCACCGGCTGCACCATGCCATCGGCGCGCTCGCCATGACGTACACCGCGCTCGCGATGACCGCCTCCCCGGTGGGGCACCACCACCACGCCGCCGTGCTCGGCGCGCCGCTGCTGACCGGTGCCCTCCTGCTCTACTTCGGCGGCTACTCCCTGTGGGCCGGCGCCCGGCTGCTGCCGGCCGGCACCCTGGTGCTCGGCACCTCCGGCCTGCCGCAGGCCTGCCGCCTCACCATGGGCATCGGCATGTTCGCCATGCTCCTGACCATGTGACGGCCGCCTGACCACGAGGCGCCGGCCTGACCATGTGACGGGCCGCCTGACCATGAGGCGCCGGCCCGGCCGTGCGGGGCCGGCCCGCCCGCTCCCCACGGCCGCCGGACGCTCCCCAAGCGCCGCACCCGCGCGTGGCGTTGGTCACTGGCTCGTCGAAAGCCGTTCCACGGGACGTCGACAGCGCATAGGTTGGCAGGGAGCGCGTTGCCGCGCTCCGCGCGTACCCGGGGAGTCCATGGGATGACCGCCCTGATCTGCCTGCTGCTGCTCGGGCTGCTGCTCTCGACCGTCGCGCCCCGCCGGCTGGCCCGGGCCCGGTGGGTCGAGCGCGAGCCCGTGCTGGCACTGCTGGTGTGGCAGTGCCTGGTGACGGCCGTGCTGCTGTGCTGCGCGCTGGGCCTGGTCCTCGCGGCCTCCGCCGCCATGCCCGAGCTGCGCGCGCTGGTGTTCGCCGGCGCCCCGCACGGCGTGGAGGCCGCGTACGGTCTGCAGGACGCCGAGGGCTGGGGCCGGCTGTGCGCCGTCGTCCTGGCGGCGGGCGCCCTGCGGACGGTGCTGGTGCTCACCCGGGAGGCCCGGGCGGCGAAGGCGCTGCGCAATCGACGGCACGCCCAACTGTCGACGCGCGCGCCGGAGTTGCCCGAGGCGATCGCGGCCGCGCGGAGCCGCCGGGAGCGGCTGGTGGTGCTGGAGAACGTCCGCCCCGAAGCCTGGTCACTGCCCGGCCCGGACTCCCGCCTGGTCGTCACCACCGGCGCTCTCCAGCAGCTCACCGACCGGGAGTTGGCGGCCGTGCTGAGCCACGAGCGCGGTCACGTCCGGGCCCGGCACCACCTGCTCCAGCAGGTCGCCCAGGCGCTGGCCGCCGGCTTCCCCGGCGTCGGCGTCTTCAGCGCCTTCCGGGACCAGGTCGAGGAACTGATCGAGCTGGCGGCCGACGACCGGGCCGCCCGCCGCCACGGCCGGCACACCACCGCCCTCGCGCTGGCCGAACTCAACCTGGACCGCGGGGTGTTCGGTTCCTGTCCGCCCGGCCTGGCGCAGTCCCCCAAGCGGGTCGACCGACTGCTCGCCGGCCGTCCGAGGCTGTCGGTGCCGCACCGGCTGCGGCTGACCCTGTTCGCCCTCGCCGCGCCCGCCGCGGCCGTCCTGCTGGCCGTCGCTCCGGGGCTCAACTCGCAGTTCTGACACGGGGCAACGGACACCGGGTCAGTCCGTGGAGGGCTCCGAGCAGACCGGCCCGATCTCCCCGACGAGGGTGAGTGCGAGCACCTCACGGTGGAGCGGCCTGGCCTGCTCGTAGCGTTCCCGCCCGGCCTCGGTGAGGGTCAGCATGATCCCCCGCCGGTCGCTCTCGCACATGGCCCGGGACACCAGCCCGGCCTTCTCCAGTCGGGCGATCAGCCGGGAGAGGGCGCTCTGGCTCAGGTGGACGGTGGGCGCCAGCTCGGCCACCCGCAGCGCGGGAAGGCCCTCGGCCTCGCACCCTTCCACCAGGCGCTCCAGCACCTCGAACTCGCTCATGCCCAGCCCGTACTTCTCGCCCAGCTCACGGTCGAGCAGGCAGGCGGTGGCGGCGTGGCGGGCCAGCAGGTCGCGCCACTGCGCGACCAGGCCGGCGTCGGTCGGCGAGTCGGGCGCCCGGAAGTCGAGTTCTGCCACGCGACGACCCTAGCACATGCATCAGCAATTTATGCGTTCACATCTTATTCATTTGCATTGAATGCACGTGCATGTACTGTCCTCCCCATGACCACCGCGACCGTCACGTCACCCGACGCACCGTCAACCAGCGGGCTGCACTGGACACCCCGCCTCTGGGGCACCCTGATCGTGCTCTGCGCCGCCATGTTCCTGGACGCCCTGGACGTCTCGATGGTGGGCGTCGCCCTGCCCTCGATCGGCTCCGAACTGCACCTCTCGACCTCCACCCTGCAGTGGGTGGTCTCCGGCTACGTGCTCGGCTACGGCGGCCTGCTGCTGCTCGGCGGTCGCGCCGCCGACCTCCTCGGCCGCCGCCGGGTCTTCCTGGTCGCCCTGACGGCCTTCGCCCTCGCCTCCCTCGTCGGCGGCCTGGTCGACGACGGCGGTCTGCTGATCGCCGCCCGCTTCCTCAAGGGGGTCAGCGCCGCCTTCACCGCGCCCGCCGGCCTGTCGATCATCACCACGACCTTCGCCGAGGGCCCGGCCCGCAACCGGGCGCTGTCGATCTACACCACCTGCGGCGCCAGCGGCTTCTCGCTCGGCCTGGTGCTGAGCGGCCTGCTCACCTCCGTCGGCTGGCGCTGGACCTTCCTGATGCCCGTTCCGGTCGCCCTGCTCGCCCTCGCCTTCGCGGTACGCCTGCTCCCGCGTCCGACCGAGCAGCGCGCCGAGGGCGGCTACGACGTGTTCGGCGCGATCACCGGCACCGCGACCGTCCTGCTCCTGGTGTTCACCGTCACCGAGGCCCAGGGCGCCGGCTGGCTGAGCCTGCGCACCCTCGGCTCGCTGGCCGTGGTGATCGCGCTGGCCGCGGCCTTCCTGCTGATCGAGAGCCGCGCCGCCCACCCGCTGGTCCGGCTCGGCATCTTCCGCAACGGCTCGGTGGCCCGGGCCAATGCGGTCGCCTTCGCGATGACCGGCGCGTACGGCGGGTTCCAGTTCGTCGTCACGCTCTACCTCCAGCACCTGCTCGGCTGGTCGGCGCTGCAGATGGCCCTCGGGCTGCTGCCGGCCGGTGCGTTCATCGCGCTGTCGGCGCCGTTCATGGGGCCGATCGTGGACCGCTTCGGCACGGCTCGGCTGCTGCCGATCGGGCTGCTGGCGCTCGTCGCGGCCTTCGCCCTGTTCCTCCGGCTGGACGAGCACAGCTCCTACCTGACGCTGGTGCTGCCCTCGATGCTGCTGCTCGGCATCGGTTTCGCGCTGGCCTTCCCCTCGGTGAACATCGCCGCCACCGACGGGGTGGCCGACGAGGAGCAGGGCCTGGCCTCGGGCCTGGTGAACACCGCGATCCAGGTCGGCACCGCCGTGGTGCTGGCCGGGGCGACCGCCATGATCACGGCCGGCAGTGCGGGCGGTGACAGCCCGCAGGCACAGCTGGACGGCTACCGGCCGGCGCTGGCCTTCGTGACGGCGGTCGCACTGATCGGCCTGCTGATCGCCGCGCTGGGCGCCCTGCTGCGGCGAGGAGGGACCTCAACGCCCGTGCCCTTGCCCGGTTATGACGAGGCGCCGGTCGCGCCGACCACGGCCCGGACCGAGGTCCTGACCAGGCACTGACCGTGCCGGCCTCCGCCCGCGACCGACCCCCGGCCGCGGGCCGCCGGCGCCGGCTCCACCAAACCCCCGTGTTGGTGGAGCCGGCCGTCTCCGTCGTCCGGCCGCGCGGCCGGCGCCCCTCGTGGCGCGGTTCCCCGGCGCGGTCGCCGGCTCCGCAAGTATATTGGCTCGGAGCCAATGAACGTTCGGAGCTGACACGATGGCACCTCGTGGGGATTCGGTCAATGAGGAGATGCGGCAACGCTCGCGCCGACGCATCATGCGGGCCACCGTGGAACTCGTTGACCAGCGCGGCTACGCGGGCACCACGCTGACCGACATCGCCGAGCGCGCCGGACTCGCCCGCGGCCTGCTCTCGTACTACTTCGACGGCAAACGGCTGCTGATGCAGTCCGCGACGCACCGGCTGATGCACCAGGCGCTCTCCGGCGCGCTGGCCGAACTGCCGCCCGGGGCCTCGCCCGAGGACCGGCTGGCCCGTGCCATCGACGCCGTGCTCGGGCTGGCGCTCGACCACCCCCGGGTCATGCGCGCGCACCTGGCGCTGATCCTCGACCCGGACACCGGCGCCTTCGTCCAGGACCCCGAACAACAGCGGCTCGGCGCGATCCTCCAGGGCCTGCTGCAGGACTGGGGCGCGCCGGATCCGGCGGCCGAGCACGCGGTGCTGCGCAGCGCGCTGATGGGCGGCTGCATCGGTGTGCTGCTGCCGGGCGCGGAGGTCCCGCTGGCGCCGATCCGGGCCGACCTGTTCCGCCGCTACGACCTCGCCTGGGAACTGGGCCGCCCCCCTCAGCCGTTGCCGCCGGAACACGAACGGCCGCCCGCCCGCGGCTGACGGCGGGGGACGGCGGTTGCGGAGGGCCCTGAACGTGCCGCCGGCGTCCGGCCGGGGGCCGGGCCGCGGACCGGGAGCCGAGGACGGCCGACCGGGGCCGGGCTCCGGGGCCCTTGCCGAGCCTGGGGCTCAGCGCTCCTTCAGGATCGAGGCCAGCAGGTCTATGGTGCGCTCGGGCGTCAGGCTGTCCACGCAGAGCCGCTCCATGACCTGGATGTAGGCGTCGACGTCGTCGCGCTTGTCCAGGTAGAGCGCACTGGTGAGCTGCTCCAGGTAGACCACGTCGGCGAGATCCTGCTCCGGGAAGCGCAGGATGGTGAACGCACCGGACTCCCCGGCGTGCGCGCCGAAGCGGAACGGCATGACCTGGATCACCACGTTGGCCTGCTCGGCGACGTCGATCAGGTACTGCACCTGACCGCGCATCACCTTGGGCCCGCCGACCGGCCGGCGCAGCGCCGCCTCGTCGATCACCGCCCACAGGCGCGGGCTGGCGCCCTCGGTCAGCAGCTTCTGACGGCGCAGGCGGAGGCTGACCCGGCGCTCGACCTCCTCCTCGCTGATGACCGGCCGACTCTGGCCGAAAACCGCCCGCGCGTACTCCTCCGACTGCAGCAATCCGGGGATGAACTGCACCTCGTAGGTGCGGATCAGCTGGGCCGCCTCCTCGAGGCCGACGTAGGTCTGGAACCAGCCCGGGAGCACGTCGTTGAAGCTGTGCCACCAGCCGGACTTGTTGGCCTCGCGGACCAGGCCGAGCAGGGCCTCCCGCTCCAGGCCGTCGTCCACGCCGTAGAGGCTGAGCAGGTCGGCGACGTCGCGCTCCTTGAAGCTGACGCGGCCCAGTTCCATGCGGCTGATCTTGGACTCGGAGGCGCGGATCGCGTAGCCCGCGTCCTCGCGGGTGATGCCGCGCGCCTCGCGCAGGCGACGCAACTGCGAGCCGAGGAGGATCCGGCGGACCATCGAGCCGCCGCCCGGCTGAACTGTGGTCATGCGGTCGAAACCTCCACCTAGGGCAAACAGCGCACAGTCTGCCATCAGTTGAGCGCTCACGGTGCCGATACTGACGGATGTTCCTATCAGTTCCGCACTCCGCACACCAGGATGCACGTGCATCCGGCGCTTGCATATGCCAATTGTGCGACTGCACGTGAATCGACTCTTGCATCTGCAGTGAGCGCAGACCACCATGGTGCACGTGCACCTGCACATCCCTGGCAATCCCGCGGGCTCCGCGTCGACCCCACGCGCGACTCCGTGCACCGACCCGGCGGCGTCCCCCTCGCCGTCGGGCGTTCGAGTGCGCGGGCGCCTGGTCGAGGGGGCGGCCGAGCGGCCGAGCGAGTCGGAGGTGACCGGCATGACCCCGGCGGGTCCAGCCGTGTCCGCCCCCTTATGGGAGGAGCTCTTCATGAGCACCGGTACGGCTTTGGCAGTTGACCCCCACGTGGTCACCTGCACGCTCGCTCCTCGCTTCGAGTCCGTCAGAACCGCACGCGACTTCACCCGGAGCGCCCTCCAGCGCTGGAGCCTGTCGGAGCTGTTCGACGATGTCGCGCTGGTGGCCTCGGAACTCGTGACCAACGCGCTCCGGCACGCGATCGGCGCGCGACCCGACGCGTCGGGCTGCGCCCGGGGCGAGTTCGACTTTCCCACACAGCAGGCCCCGGACGGGCGGCTTCCGATCCGAATAAGCCTGGTGCACCGCGCACTCCAGGTGGTCTGCGCAGTGAGCGACCCGAGCAGCACCGGACCGGTCGCCAGGGAAGCGGACTTCGTCGCGGAGTCCGGCCGCGGGCTGCACCTGGTGGAGTCGTTCAGCCACTCCTGGGGCTGGCACCCGCTGGGCAGCGGCAAGGTGGTCTGGGCCGTGTTCGAGGCCGCGCCGGCCACCGGCGCCGGGTTCGACGGACAGGTCGAAGTCGGTGGACGGCACCGGCGTTCGGCCTAGGGCCGCCCGGCGCGCGGCCGGCCGAAGGGCGACCCGGGAGCACCGCGCCCCGGGCCCTTCCGCGCGGCCCCCGGGCCCTTCCGTCCGGCTCGCGTGCCCTCCCGCGCGGCCCGCGCGCCCGTTCACCGCCGACCGGCCGCCGGTCGCGGGACAAGTCGGGAAGGGGCGCGGGAAAAGACAAAGGCCGTCGCGGTGTCAGCACCCACGACGGCCCCCCATGGCGGAGCAGCGGCCGGTCAGACGGCCAGGTGGTCGAACTCCCCGTCCTTGGCCCCCAGCAGCAGGGCCGCGATCTCGGCCCGGGTGTAGATGAGCGCCGGGCCGTCCGGGAAGCGCGAGTTGCGCATCGCCACGTCGCCGCCGGGCAGGGCCGCGAACTCGACGCAGTTGCCCTGGGAGTTGCTGTGCCGGCTCTTCTGCCAGACCACCCCCTCGAGGTCGGCGGCGGCCATCCCGTTGTAGGCGCGGGCAGAACCGCGCGTGTCGTGCGAGTCATGCGAGTCGTGCATAGAAGTCTCCCGAAGAGCTCCGGAGTTGTCGTCCAGCGCGGCGCCCCGGCACCGCCGAACGAACGGACCGGCCCCGTACCGGTCCGGCACAACGCCTCACTTGACGCGATGATAGCCGCAGTGCACGTGCATCAGCACGGGACATTGCAGGTGCACGAGCCTTTTTGCCGGCCGCCCCGAAGTCTTCACGGACCCTTCTCCTGACGGTACGTAAACGGACATAGCCGAGTGAATCGGCGAGGCGCCGATAACCGGCCGTGAGCGGCCCTCCGCTGAATGTTGATCTTCGAACGCCCGGAGTCGCGCGTTCGTGACGCTCCGTCAGATGATGCCGGGGCTGTGAGACATCTCACGCGCCCCACGCGCAACGCGATCGCCCACCGGACGCGTCAGGGCAACGGCGAACGGACTTCCGGAGGTTGGGAGAGGAATGCCCGGATTGTCGCCATACGGCCCGAACCGGTACGGCGGGGACACGACCCGCGCACCACGACCACTCCAAACCCGTACGGCAGCCGACTGCAGGCCTGACGGGCGGATGTCCTACGATCTCCGGCATGAGCACCGCAGCCATCCCGGGCGCGCCACTGCCCGTCCGCACTCCAGGCTCCCGTGCGCGGGGGCGCCACCGCCGCCCTGAGCGCCCCGAGATCCCCACCGGCTCGCCGGCCCTGGTGCTCGCCGTGCCCGCGACCGCCGGGCCCGAGTCCCGTTCGGTCGTCGAGGAACTGCTCTCGATCGTCCGCAGCGAGCACACCGGCGTCCAGGCCGGGATCGGCTACCTCCCGGCCGACGGCGCCGAGGGCGGGGACGACCGTACGGTCGCCGAGCTGTTGGCGGCGGCCGCCGAGGCGGGCCTGCCGACGCCCGTCGTGGTGCCGCTGATCCCGGGGCCGCACGGCTTCCTGGCCGGCCTGCAGGCCGTCGCCGCCGAGTACGGCGCGACCGTCACCGACGCACTGGGCCCGCACCCGCTGCTGGCCGAGGCCGTGCACGTGCGGCTCTCCGAGGCGGGCCTGGCCCGGGCCGACCGGGCCCGGCTGTTCGCCATCGCGACCGCTGCGGACGGCGTGGTGCTGACCACCGTCGGCGGCGAGGAGGCGGCCGCCGCGGCCGGGATCACCGGCGTGCTGCTGGCCGCCCGGCTGGCCGTCCCGGTGGTGGCCGCCGCGCTCGACGTACCGGGCTCGGTCGCCGGGGCCGTCAACCACCTCAAGGAGACCGGCTCCCAGCGCCCTGCGCTGGCCCCGCTGGTGATCGGCCCCGAGGCGGACTCCGAGCTGCTCGCCGCGGCCGCCGAGGAGACCGGCTGCCCGTCGGCCGCGCCGCTGGGTGCCTACCCGACCGTCGGCCAGCTGATCGCCTCCACCTACCTGGCCGCGCTGCCGGCGCCCTCCGCGGAGGAGCTGGCCCGGGCCGAGGAGGAGGCCGCGGCCGAGGAGGGCTCCCGCGGCGCCCACGCGGCCGCCCAGGGGCCCCCGGAGGCCTGACGGACGGCCTTCAGGTCCGCCGGCAGCCGCCGGTGGCCACTTCCCGCGCACCGTAGGTCCGAAGGGCCCGGAACGACTCCGTTCCGGGCCCTTCGCGTGCCCGGCCCGGCCGCGATTGCCCGGCTCCCTCATGGGCCCGCCCGATTGTCCCGGTACGGGAATGACGGGAGTTAGGCGAGAGATGGCGCATGATGTCCGTTCTGTCGGCTTTTCCCCGCCGGAATACCGGATGCCGTTCCGGCCTTCCATCGACCGCCGCCGATTGCCGCCGGCCGCCGCGCGACGTTCTCCGCCGGGGATTCCGACACTCCGTCACCGCATTCCTGAGGCGGAGACAATTTCCGGAATGCGCAAGTGGATTATCCGGAAACGATCATTTGCGATCATGGTTAGTGTCCAATTTGACCGTTTCCCCTAAACCGTGATGCACCTCACAGATATTTGCAGTTTGAACTTAAGTCTGCTTAACGTGCTCCCCGTTCGTGACCCCACGGACCCAGTTCATCCGCGACGCCGAGTCCTGCCGTCGGATGTCCTGGCAAGCGCGAAAACGCACCACGGCAGGAGCGGGGGAACCACAGGTAAGTCGCCCCGGGCCGTTCCTCGGAATGGTCCAGGGCTAGGGGTGAAGCCGCGCCCACAGCGCGGCCGGGCAACTCCAGCCCGAATCCGACAGCTCACCTCGCAGGCGTGGGAGAGGACCGCGTCTTCATGCTGCCCACCAACGGCACCCGCCTGTCCGGCCGTACCCGTCGCGTGATCGCCGCCCTCGGCGTCGCGGGCGTCGGCCTCACCATCCCCTGCCTCACCACCGGCACCGCCAACGCCGCCTCCGTCGCGACCTGGGACAAGGTCGCCCAGTGCGAGAGCGGCGGCAACTGGAGCATCAACACCGGCAACGGCTTCTACGGCGGCCTGCAGTTCACCTCCAGCACCTGGGCTGCCTTCGGCGGCACCTCGTACGCCCCGCAGGCCAACCTGGCCACCAAGGACCAGCAGATCGCCGTCGCCGAGAAGGTCCTCGCCTCGCAGGGCCCCGGCGCCTGGCCCGTCTGCTCCGTCCAGGCCGGTCTGACCAAGGGCGGCGCCCCGGCCGCCGTCGACACCTCGGCCGGCACCGCGGCCAAGCCCGCCGCCAAGCCCGCGCAGAGCCAGGCTCCGGCCGCGAAGCCGGCCCAGCCGGCCGCGCCCGCCCCGTCGCAGGCGCAGCCCTCCGACGACTCCGCCAAGGGCAGCTGGGCGCAGAAGCGCCAGGCCCACGCCCAGAGCGGCGACTACACCGTCGTCGCGGGCGACTGGCTGTCGTCGATCGCCGACAAGCACAAGGTCCAGGGCGGCTGGCAGCGCCTGTACGAGCTCAACCGCAGCACCCTGACCGACGGCCCGGACACCATCTACCCGGGCCAGCACCTGACCTTCGGTGACGGCGACCAGTCCCAGGCCGACCAGTCCTCCACCTCCGGCTCGGACTTCAACTGGTTCAACCGCTCCCAGAAGGCCGGTCAGGCCGCGAACGGCGGTGCCGTGAACGCCCAGCCGACCGCCCAGGCCTCGAAGCCGGCCGCCCCGGCGCAGACCCAGGCCCCGGCCGCCACCGGCAGCATGGCGGCCGCGGTGTCCTTCGCCGAGTCCCAGGTCGGCCAGGCCTACGTCTACGGCGGCACCGGCAACGGCGGCTGGGACTGCTCCGGCCTCACCCAGGCCGCGCTGCGCGCCGCGGGCATCAGCATCCCGCGCGTCGCCGCCGACCAGGCCGCCACCAGCACCCACGTCTCGCTGGACAGCCTGCAGCCGGGCGACCTGCTCTTCTGGTCGAACAACGGCCAGGACTCCGGCGTGTACCACGTCGCGATCTACGTCGGCAGCGGCAAGTACGTCGAGGCCGCCAACCCGAGCGCGGGCGTCCGCGAGCAGACCGTCGCCAACTGGGCCCCGGACTTCGCCGGCCGGGTCTGAGACGACGGTCCACGGCCGATGGCTGACCGCTGACAGCTGCGGTCGACGGCTGACCGCTGACGGCTGACGAGGCTCGACTCCTGCCAGCCGCCGGCCCCGTGCCGTAGCGCCGCAGTCCGGCCACGACCCTCCGCAGCCCCCGGGAGCCCCCGGGGGCTGCGGCGTCGCCCGGCCCGCCGGAAGCCCACCCCCCGGGCATCCGGCAGAGCCCGGACGGAGGCCGCACGCCAACGGGCGGGCCCCGGAGAGCAACTGCTCTCCGGGGCCCGCCCGTTCACGTCCGATCGCGCACCGCGCGGCCGTCAGGCCCTCCCCCGCCGGGGGCTCAGCGCGGACAGGCCCCCGTGGACCCGCGCATCACCAACTCCGGCTGGAACATGAACTCCCCGCGCTGGGCGGCGTTCCCGCCGACCTCCTCCAGCAGCGCGTCCACCGCCGCCGTGGCCATCGCCTCGACCGGCTGGCGGATCGTGGTCAACGGCGGCTCGGTGAAGGCGATCAGCGGCGAGTCGTCGAAGCCGACCACCGACACGTCCTGCGGCACCGACAGCCCCCGCTGCCGCACCGCCCGGATCGCCCCGAGCGCCATCATGTCGCTCCCGCAGACGATCGCCGTGCAGCCCTTGTCGAGCAGCGCGCCGGCCGCCGCGTGCCCGCCCTCCACGCTGAACAGCGTGTGGTGGACGAGTTCCTCGGCCTCCTCCCGGCTGCGCCCGAGCACCTCGCGCATCGCGGCGGTGAAGCCCTCCATCTTGCGCAGCACCGGCACGTACCGCCGCTGCCCGACGGCCAGCCCGATCCGCTCGTGCCCGAGTTCGGCGAGGTGCTGGACGGCCATCCACATCGCGGACCGGTCGTCCGGCGAGATGAAGGGTGCGTCGATCCGCTCGCTGTAGCCGTTGATGAGCACGAACGGCACCCCGCGCCCGGCCAGTCGGGCGTAGCGGTCGTGGTCTGCGGTGGTGTCGGCGTGCAACCCGGAGACGAACACGATGCCCGCCACGCCCCGGTCGACCAGCATCTCCACCAGTTCGTCCTCGGTGGACCCGCCCGGCGTCTGGGTGCACAGCACCGGCGTGTAGCCGTGCCGGCTCAGCACCTGCTCGATCACCTGCGCCAGCGCGGGGAAGATCGGGTTGCTCAGCTCCGGCGTGATCAGCCCGATCAGCCCGGCGCTGCGCTGGCGCAGGCGGGTCGGCCGCTCGTAACCGAGCACGTCGAGCGCGGCCAGCACGGTCTGCCGGGTCGCGGCGGAGACGTTCGCCTTGCCGTTGAGTACGCGGGAGACGGTGGCTTCGCTGACCCCCGCCTGCGCCGCGATGTCTGAGAGTCGCGCCGTAGTCACGGTCCCAGAGCCTATTGCAACCACGTCAGACCGCCCACCAGCCGGTGCTGTCCGGAGCGAGCACCGTCTCGCCGCCGTCCACCGCGAGTTCGGTCGAGCCGAGCAGCAGTCGACCGGGCGCCGCCATCCGCACCGGCTCGCCGGTGGTGTTCACGGTGCAGACGAAGGAGCCGCGGCGGAACACCAGCGTGCCCTCGGGGGAGTCCAGCCACTCGACCCCGGTGCCGGCGCCCAGGTCCGGCTGGGACCGGCGGACGGCCAGCGCGCTGCGGTAGAGCTCCAGGGTGGACGTCGGGTCGCCGGTCTGCGCCTCGACGCTGAGCTCGGCCCACTCGGCCGGCTGCGGCAGCCAGGACGGTCCGCCCGGCACCGGCCCGAAGCCGTAGGGGGCCTCGGTGCCGGACCACGGGATCGGCACCCGGCAGCCGTCGCGGTAGCCGTCCTGCCCGGCCTGGCGGAAGAAGGACGGGTCCTGGCGGACCTCGTCCGGCAGGTCGGTGACGTCCGGCAGGCCGAGTTCCTCGCCCTGGTAGACGTACGCGGAACCGGGCAGCGCGAGCATCAGCAGGCTGGCGGCGCGGGCGCGGCGCAGGCCGAGCTCGCGGTCGCCGGGGGTGCGGATCTGGGTGCCGAGGCCGGGCTCGTTGGCGAACCGGGTGGCGTGCCGGGTGACGTCGTGGTTGGACAGCACCCAGGTGGTGGGGGCGTCGACCGGGCGCATCGAGTCGAGCGACAGGTCGATCACCTCGCGCAGCGCGGTGGCGTCCCAGTCGGTGCCCAGGTACTGGAAGTTGAAGGCCTGGTGCAGTTCGTCGGGCCGGACGTAGTTGGCGGTGCGCTGGACGGTCGGGGTCCAGGCCTCGGCGACGCCGATCCGCTGGCCCGGGTATTCGTCGAGGATCTTGCGCCAGCTGCGGTAGATCTCGTGGACGCCGTCCTGGTCGAAGAACGGCATGACGTCGTTGCCGAGCAGCTTGAGCTGGTCGCCGCCGCCGAGGTCGGGCAGGCCGGGGGCCTTGACCAGGCCGTGGGCGACGTCGATGCGGAAGCCGTCCACGCCCATGTCGAGCCAGAACCGCAGGATCGAGCGGAACTCGTCGGCGACGGCCTGGTTCTCCCAGTTGAAGTCGGGCTGCTCGGGGGCGAACAGGTGCAGGTACCAGTCGCCGGGGGTGCCGTCCGGGTTCTCGGTGCGGGTCCAGGCCGGGCCCCCGAAGATGGACTCCCAGTCGTTGGGCGGCAGTTCGCCGTTCTCGCCCTTGCCGGGGCGGAAGTGGTAGCGGTCGCGCAGCGGGGACGCGGGGCCCTCGCGCAGGGCGCGCTGGAACCACTCGTGCTGGTCCGAGGAGTGGTTGGGGACGAGGTCGACGATGATCCGCAGGCCCAGCTCGTGGGCGTCCCGGATCAGCGCGTCGGCGTCCAGCAGGGTGCCGAACATCGGGTCCACCGCGCGGTAGTCGGCGACGTCGTAGCCGGCGTCCGCCTGCGGCGAGGCGTAGAACGGGGAGAGCCAGACGGCGTCCACACCGAGGTCGCGCAGATACGGCAGGCGGCTGCGGATGCCGGGCAGGTCTCCCATGCCGTCCCCGTTGGAGTCGGCGAAGCTGCGCGGGTACACCTGGTAGATGACCGCGTCCCGCCACCAGCCTCTGGACGCGCTGACGTTCGCCTCGTGAGCGGTGTCGGCGGCGGGCCGGGAGGTGTCGGCCAGGTTCTGGGTCATGGACGGAATCCCTTGGGGACTAGAGGAGCGGGGAACGCCGGGTCCGCGGTGAGCGCCGGGTCCGTGCCGGGCGCCCGTCTGCGGTGGGCGCCGGGCGCGGAGTCGGCGCCGGAGTGCGGCGGGGCGTTACGACTTGGAGGCACCGGCGGTCAGGCCGGTGACCAGGTGGCGCTGCACCAGGTAGAAGAAGGCCGCGGACGGGATGGCGATCAGCACGGCGGTCGCGGCCATCAGGTTCCACTGGGCGTCGTGCTCGCTGACGAAGGTCTGCAGGCCGACGGCCAGCGTGTACTTGTCGGAGCTGAGCATGAAGGTGGAGGCGAAGGGCACCTCGGCCCAGTAGGTGAGGAAGGAGTAGAAGGCGGCCACCGCCAGTCCCGGCCGGGCGAGCGGCAGCACCAGCCGCCAGAAGGTGCCGAACGGGGTGAGCCCGTCGACCCGGCCGGCCTCGTCGATCTCGACCGGGATGGTGTCGAAGTAGCCCTTCAGCAGCCAGGCGCAGTACGGCACGGTGGTGGTGGAGTAGACCAGGATCAGGCCGGTGTAGCTGTCCAGCAGGCCGAGTTCGGAGAGCATCGTGTACATCGGCACGATCAGGACCGCGATCGGGAACATCTGGGTGACCAGCAGTGACCACATCAGCGGCCGGTGCCCCGGGAACTTCATCCGGGAGACGGCGTAGCCGGTGGTGGCGGCGACCATCACGCCGAAGACGGTGGTGATGCCGGAGACCAGCACGGCGTTGCCGAACCAGGTGAAGAAGTCGGTGTCGGCCAGCACGTGCTGGTAGTTCGACAGCGTGAGCTTGTCGAGGATCTGGCCGGGGTGGAGGTAGTCGGTCTTGTCCGGTCCGAGCGAGACGAACAGGATCCACGCGACCGGGAACAGCGCGATCAGTCCGGCGAGGGCCAGGGCGGCGTGGGACAGCGTCCTCGCCAGCGGGCCGCTCTCGCCGCGCGGACGGACCTTGGCCGGCCTGGCGGCCGGGGCCGTGGTCGGCGCCGGGGCGGGGCGTTCGGTGGTGGTGCTCATCGGGGGTACCTGCCTTCGTGGGTCAACTGGGTCCGGGGCCTCAGCCGTTGGCCTGCTCGTTGCGGGCGAGCCAGCGCCGGTAGAAGGCGGTGAAGACGATCAGGATGGACAGCAGGATCACGCCGTAGGCGGCGGACTGGGCGTAGTCCCGGGGGATCTGTCCGAAGCCGAGGCGGTAGGCCCAGGTGACCAGCAGCTGGGCGTCGGGGGCGCCGGTGCCGAAGAGCAGGAAGATGACGTTGAACTGGTTGAACGTCCAGATCACGCCGAGCAGGACGACGGTGGAGGAGACGGTGCGCAGCCCGGGCAGGGTGACGTGGCGGAACTGCTGCCAGCGGGTGGCGCCGTCCATCTCGGCGGCCTCGTACAGCTCGGCCGGGATCGACTGCAGTCCGCCGAGCAGCGAGATCATCATGAACGGCACGCCGGCCCAGGTGTTGACCAGGATCGCGGCCGCCTTCTGCGCCAACGGGTCGGTGAGCCAGCCGGGTTGGGGCAGGTGCAGGGCGGAGAGGGCGCTGTTGACGACGCCGCCGTCGGAGAGCATCAGCCGCCAGGAGAAGACGGTGACGAAGGTCGGCACGGCCCAGGGCAGGATGAGCAGCATCCGGTAGGCGGCGCGTCCGCGCAGCTTCTTGTTGAGCAGCAGGGCGAGGCCGAGGCCGAGGGTGTAGTGCAGGGAGACGCAGATGCCCGTCCAGGCGATGGTCCAGACGAAGTGCGACCAGAAGCGGTCGTACGAGCCGGGGCCCCACAGGATGTCGGCGTAGTTGTGGAACCCGACGAAGTCGTAGCTGGCCGGGATCTTGTTGACGCCGATCGTGCGGGCGGTGTTGAGGCTGTTGGCGTCGGTGAGGGTGAGCCAGACGCCTTCGACGAGCGGGTAGAGCACCAGCACGCCCAGCACCAGCACGACCGGGGCGATCATCGCGTAGGCGTACCAGTGCTTGGCGTAGGAGCGCTTGAGGCGGTCCAGCGGGCCCGGACGCTGATCGCGCTCCCGGCTGCCCTTGCCGGTGGCGCCCTGGACGGCGACTGACATCGTTTGCACCTTCTCGGGGGATCTCGGGGGAGCCGACGGCCCGGCCTGCCGGAGGTCGGCAGGCCGGGCCCGGGGACTACTTGGCGAAGCCCGGCAGGAGCTTGGCGTAGTCGGTGGCGACGGTGTTCAGCGCGTCCTGGGTGGCGGTGCCCTGGAGGGCCTTGCCGAGGTTCTCGCCGAGGGAGGAGAACAGCGAGCTGTACTCGGGCAGTTCGGGGCGCGGCTTGGCGCTGTTCAGGATGCCCTGGAAGCCGGCGATGCCCGGGTCGGCCTTGACGTCGGCGGTGAAGGCGTCGGAGCGGGTCGGCAGGGTGGAGTTCTTCTGCGCGATGAAGGCCTGGCTCTCGGCCGAGGTCATGAAGGCGGCGAACTTCTCGGCGGCGGCCTTGTGGGCCTTGTCCGCTCCGGCGTAGACCGAGATGTTGTGGCCGCCGGTGGGGGCGCCGGCCTTGCCGCCGGAGCCGCCCGGGACGGCGGCGATGCCGAGGTTGTTCTTGTCGGCGAAGGCGGAGCCCTTGTAGATGTTGGTGATCTCCCACGGGCCCTGGATGATCGCCGCGACCTTGCCGCTGTTGAAGGCGTCCATCATGTGGGCGTAGGCGTCGGTGGTGACGTCGGCCTTGGCCAGGCCGGGGCCGTTGAACATCGACTTGTAGGTCTCGACGGCCTTGACGGCCTCGGGCGAGGTGACGGTGATCTTCTTGCCGGCGGCGTCGACGGTGTCGGTGCCCTCGCCGAACAGGAACGGCATCGCGTAGTAGCCGTCCGCGGCCTTGAGCCAGAAGCCGTCCACGCCGGCCTTGTCCTTGATCGCGGCGGCGTCGGTCCTGAGCTCGTCCCAGGTCTTCGGCGCGGTGGTGATGCCGGCCTTGGCGAAGAGCTCCTTGTTGTAGAGCAGGCCCAGGGTGTCGGTCACCAGCGGGACGCCGTACAGCTTGCCGTCGTACTTGGCCTGCTGGATCAGGCTGGGCTGGAAGGTGGAGGTGTCGGCGGCGGCCGGGGTGCCGTCCAGCGGCTCCAGGAAGCCGGCCTTGGCGAAGGCGGCGGTCCAGCCGACCTCGGAGCGGAACACGTCCGGCGCGCCCTTGGCCCCCATGGCGGTCTGCAGCTTGTTCTGCGCCTGGTCGAACGGCACGTTGACGAAGTCGACCTTGATGTTCGGGTTGGCCGCCTCGAACTTCTTGGCCAGTTCCTGGTAGTTCGGAGCCTCGTTGGTGGCGTTGGAGGTGTCCCAGTAGGTCAGGGTGACGGGGCCGTCGGCCTTGCCGTCCGAACCGGAGCCGCCACTGCTGCCACAGGCAGCCATCGAGACCGCGAGGGCCACAACGAGGGCAGAGGCCGCGATGCCACGCCGCATGAGAACTCCTTGGGAGGGTGGGGGTGCCCGAGATGTTCGGAGACAGGCGCATAATGGCTGCCTCGTGCCGACCGCACCTTCGCTGCCGTCGGGCTCGGGAAGGAAGTTAACAGCGGCGCAAGAGAGACGGAAAGTCCTTGCAGAAAGTTTCTGCAAGAAACGGCGATCGTTACATCCGTGTGTCCTGGACGTGGCCGCTCGGTAGTTGACAGCACGGTGCGATGGCGCCATCCGTCCCGTTGTGCCCCGTTATGGCCGGCCGACGGGGCCTCCGGGGCCGGCCGGGAGGCGCTTGCAGCAGACTGGGCTGATGCGCATCAGAACTGCTGTCGACGACGACCTCGCGCTGCTGGTCGACCTGGAACGCGCGGCCGGAGCGCCCTTCGCCGCGATCGGGATGCCGGAGATCGCCGAGGACGAGCCCCCGGCCCCGGAGGAGCTGGCGCACTACCTGCGGCACGGCGTCGCCCTGGTCGCACAGGTCCCCGACGGGCCGATCGCCGGCTACCTGCTGGCCGAGCCGGTGGACGGCGCCCTGCACATCGAGCAGGTGTCGGTCCACCCGGACCACGCCCGCCGGGGCATCGGCCGGGCCCTGATCGAGCACCTGGCCGAGCACCGGAGCGCCGGCGCCCCCGCGCTCACCCTGACCACCTTCGCGGACGTCCCGTGGAACGCCCCCTACTACGTCCGCTGCGGATTCCGCCCGCTCGCCGACCACGAGCTCACCCCGGGCCTGCGCCGGATCCGCCGCCGGGAGGCCGACCACGGCCTGGACCGCTGGCCCCGGATCTGCATGCGCCGGGACCTCCCTGGCAACGGCTGACCAGGTACCGCCGGAACGGGCGGCTACCTGGTGTGCAGCCGCAGCACCGTGGTCGAGCGGAACTCCTCCCCCGGCCGCAGCACGGTGCTCGGGAACGCCGGCTGGTGCGGGGAGTCCGGGAAGTGCTGGGTCTCCAGCGCGATCCCGGCGAACGGGCCGTACGGCACCCCGCTCGCACCGGTGACCGCGCCCTGGAACTTGTTGGCCGTGTATACCTGGATGCCCGGCTCGGTGGTCAGCACCTCGAGGGTGCGACCGCTGACCGGGTCCTCCAGCAGGGCGGCCCGCGCCGGGCTGCCGTCCGCCGGCCGGGCCCGCAGCACCCAGTTGTGGTCGTAGCCGCCGGGGCCGGCCAGCTGCGGGTGGTCGTCGTGCACCGACTTGCCGATCGGCGTGGCCACCGTGAAGTCGAAGGGCGTGCCGGCCACCGGCTCCGTCCGCCCGTACGGGATCTGCCGCTCGTCGGCCGGGGTGTACTCGTCGGCGTCGAGGGTGAGCAGGTGGCCCAGGACGTCGCCGCTGCCCTCACCCGCGAGGTTGAAGTAGGCGTGGTTGGTCAGGTTGACGACGGTCGGCTTGCTGGTCACCGCGCGGTAGTCGATCACCAGCTCGCCGCCGGCGTCCAGGGTGTAGGAGACGCTGACGTCCAGCGCGCCCGGGAAGCCCTGGTCGCCGTCCGGGCTGTGCAGCCGCAGCCGCACCCCGCCGTCGACCGGCTCGGCCGCCCAGATCCGCTGCGCGAAGCCGTCCGGCCCGCCGTGGATGGTGATCCCGCCGCCGGTCGGGGCGAGCGGGTGCTCCTGCCCGTCGATGGTGACCTCGCAGCGGTCGATCCGGTTGGCGTACCGGCCCACCACCGTGCCGTAGTGCCGCGCCGGGCCCAGGATCTGGCTCAACGTGTCCGTGGACAGCAGCAGTTGGGCAGTGCGGCCGGCCCGGTCCGGCGCGCTCAGGGTGTGCAGGGTGGCGCCGAGGTTGAGCACGCTCGCCTCGTACGGGCCCGCGGTGAGCGTCCAGCGCTGGATCGCGGCCCCCGCGCCCGAGGAGTCGAGGGGTCCGTGCCGCACCTCGGTGGGCTCGCTCGCCATGGCTGCTCCTCACTCGCGGCGACAGCGCCGCCGCCTCCGCCCGGTTCCGGGTCCGTCGATCCGTCAGGGGCGTGGTGGAGGCCCCGTGGTGTCCGTCAGCCTAGCGAGGGCGGCGGGGGCGGGGGCGCTCCCACGCCACCGCGCGCCGCCCGGACGCCTCCGCCCGCCGCCTCCGCACGCCGCCACCGGCCGGGCCCTGCCGCTCCGGCCGCTCAGGCCGCGATCCCGCTCCTCCTCCTGCCCGCGGCTCCCGCTACTCGCCGTGCTCCCGCTGCTCCTCGTGCGGCTGGCCCGGCAGCCCGAGTGCCGAGGCCAGGCCGTCCGGACCGCTGCCCGCCTTGCGGTAGACCGCCGCCAGCCGCCGGTTGACCAGGCTCAGCTGCACGCCCAGCTCCTCGGCGATCCGCTGCGGCGGCACACCCCGCGCGGCGCGCTTGGCGACCTCCCACTCGGGGCCGCTGAGCGTCTCCTGGAAGTCGCGCTTCTCCAGCCGGTTGGGCCGCAGCCCGTAGTTGGCCAGCTCCCGCCGGGCCTGGTCGACCAGCCGCTCCGCCGAGCAGTGCTGGGCCAGCTCGATGCCCTGGTACAGGTACTCCTGGGCGTCCTCCAGCCGCCCGACCCGGCGCAGTGCGGCCCCCAGGTCGACCAACGCGACGGCGTGCTCGTACCCGGCCGGGGACTGCCCGAGGTACTCGACCGCCTGCTCCAGCAGATCGACCGCCTGTTCGCCGTTCTCGACCTGCGCCTGCAGCCGCAGCGCGCTGCCGATCGCCGAGGCGGTGCCGAAGCGGCGCGCGTCCGCGACGGCCTTCTGGGCGTAGCAGCGGGCCCGCTCGGGCTCGTCGTCGGCGATCGCGATGGCCAGGTGCCCGGCCCAGGGCGCCCAGACGGTGTTCCGCCAGCCGCGGACCTCCAGTTGGGCGCCGGCCTCGGTGAGCGCGGCCGCCGCGCCCGCGTGGCGCCGCATGGCGATCAGCAGCTTGCCGTACAGCGAGGCCGCGTCCGGCAGCACCATGGCCGTGGCGTGGTAGGGCGGGTGGAAGCCGAACTCGTTGGCCAGCGCCCAGGCCTCCTCGGTCCGGCCGCGGGCGATCAGGGTGTCCACCAGCACGCCGACGGCGTCCCAGGCCAGCGGCAGCTTCGCCCCGACGCGCTCGGAGATCCGGTACGCCCGGCGCAGGAAGTCCTCGGCCTCCGCGAGCAGGCCGCGGCGGAACCGGGCCAGGCCCATCAGGAAGTACGCGAAGCCCCGGTGGGCGCCGCTCCAACCGGCCACCTCGAACTGGATGATGGCGTCCGCGAACAGCCGCTCGGCCTGGGCGATGCGGTCGTTGTAGATGTAGGTGAGGCCCAGCATGGAGGGCAGTTCGAAGCCCCAGGTGGTGTCGGTCCAGCCGAGGCCCTTGGGCAGCCGGCCGCCGTCGAGGACCTCGTCGGCGAGCGCCAGCGCTTCGGCGGAGGGGTCGCCGCGCAGGGTGAGGTCCCAGGCGCGCATGGCGAGCACCGCGCGGTCGGCGGCCTCCCGGCCGGGCAGGTTCCGGCACATCTCGCCCAGCCGGGCGGAGCGCCCGGGGCCGTCCTCCTCGGACTTGCGGAAGGCGTGCCACATGAAGGAGGCGGCCTGGAGCCGCTGGCGCCCGGCCGGGTCGGCGGTCTGTTCGGCCTCCTCCTGGCAGACCAGGGCGGCCTGGCCCAGTTCGCCGCTGTGGGCGAGCACCTCGGAGAGCCGGAAGGTGGCGTCCACCCGCAGGTCGGGGCGCAGCGATACCTCGTCCGGGTCGAGGGCGAGCCTCAGCTGGTTGACGGTGGCGACGGGGTCGGTGAGCAGTGCGGAGCAGCCGAGTTCGTACAGCACCTCGGCCTTGATGTCGTCGGCGGGCGGCTCGTTGAGCGCGCGGTGCAGGCAGCGCTGGGCGGCCTCGGGGGCGCCGATCAGCTGGTGTTCGACCGCGGCTCGGCGCAGCTTCTTGACGATCCGGTCGTCGCCCTCGCCGGAGTGGGTCTCGACGAGGTGCCGGGAGGCGGCGAGCAGGCCGAGGCCGGCGTTCTCGATCTCGGCGGCGGCGATGCCGTGCATGCCGAGGCGGGTGGCCTCCGGCATGGTGTTGTAGATGGAGCTGGCGATCAGCGGGTGGACGAACTCGAGGTTGCCGTTGGGCGACTGGGTGAGCACCCGCTGCTTGCGCAGCTGCTTGATCGATTCCCGGGCGCCCTCGGTGCTCTGGGTGGAGATCCGGGTGGCGAGGTCGACCCGGATGTCGGTGCCGAGCATGGCGCAGGCCCAGGCGAACCGCAGGGTGCTGGCGCCGAGCCGGTCCAGCCAGGTCTTGAGGGTCATGCCGGTGGCGTCGACGGCGAGTTCGCGCAGCTGGCGGGAGTTCTCCTCGACCGGTTCGAGCTCCTGGTCGCGGACCTGGTCGAGCAGGGCGACCGCCTCGAAGGGGTTGCCGTTGACGACGTTCCAGAACTCGTAGCAGAAGGCGTCCTCGGCCTTGTCGCCGAGCTCGGCGCGGATCATGTCCGTGACGGAGTTCAGCGTGAGCCGGTTCAGCTCGTGCTTGCGGGCCTTGAGGGCGAGGACGCCCCGGCGGAGGTCCTGGGTCTCGGTGGGCCAGTCGTTCTCGTCCTCGCGGAAGGCGAAGACCAGGAGGACGGGCAGTTCGCTGGAGCGGACGGCGAACTTGGCGAGCCAGGAGAGGGACTCGGCGTCAGCCCAGTGGAGGTCGTCCACGATCATCACCATCGGCGCGCGGCGCGGTGCGAGCTGGGTGAGGACGTAGTCGAGGCCGTCGCGCACGCCCTGCGGGTCGAGGCGGCGGGCGCCGGCCTTGGGCTGCTTGAGGCCCATGGCCGGTCCGACGACCTCCTCCCAGGTGCCCATGACCTGGCGGAACTCGTCGGCCTCCAGGCTGCTGAGCACCGGCTGGAGCAGCTGCCGCAGCACGTGGTAGGGCTCCTTGAACTGCCGTTCGCCACCGCGGGCGAACAGCACGCTGGCGCCGTCGCGGAGCTTGGCGATCCGCCGGACCTCGTGCAGCAGACTGGTCTTGCCGATGCCGGGGCGGCCGGAGAAGGTCAGCAGGTCGCCGATCTCGGTGCCGCCGGCGGCGAACTCGCGGCAGAGCCGGTCGATGGCGGCCTCCACCGAGCGCAGTTCGGCGTCGCGGTCGCGTAGCCTGACCCGGGGCCCGGCGCTGTCGCCGTCCCGGCCGGAACCGGCCCCCGCCCGCAGTCCGTTGCTCTGTTCGGTCACCGTCGCGCCTCCGCCTCGCCCGCTCCCGGCACGGCTCGCCACTGCCCGTGTCGACCACTGCCCGTAGGAGCCGCTCCATCACTGTTCGTGGAGCCGAGGTTAGCGCCGCGTGCGGCTCGCCGGGTGACATTCGTGCAGGCTGGGGCGGACGGGGAGGGTTCGGGCGGCTTGCCAAGGGCATTTGCCCTATATCCCTAACGTCCGATCAATACATCCGATACCCTACGGCCCTCGAGGCTCAGATGATCTTGCCCTCCACCCTCACCGTCAGGGCCTCCCCACGTCAACTCCCCCACGGTCAATGATCGAACCACAAGCGCCCCCTCCTCCGCTGCACCGGGAGTCCGATGTCTGACGACACCTCACTTCAGATCCCGTTCCCGCACCGCCGCAGTCCCCACGGCGCGTACGCCACCAAGCTGCACCGCGACTGGCTGATCCGCCACCCACTGCTGCCCGATGCCGACCACCCCGGTTACGCGCACTGGGAGGTGGTCGACCTCGCCGCGCTCGGCTACCCGGACGCGGGGCCGGACGAACTCGCCCTGGCCGCGGACCTGATGGGTTTCTACTTCCTCTTCGACGACCAGTTCGACGGCCCGCTCGGCCGCCGCCCCACCGAGGTCGCCCCGATCTGCGAACGCCTGATCGCCGTCCTGCACGGAGCCCGGCCCGATCCGGGCTCCGCGGTCGAGACCGCCTTCGCCGACCTGTGGAACCGCAGCGTGCGCGGCATGCCCGCCCGCTGGCAGGCCCGCGCGGCCTACAACTGGGAGTACTACTTCGCCAGCCACCCGGCCGAGGCAGCCGGCCGGATCTCCACCCGGCCGCCGGACCGGGACGGCTACCTCGAACTCAGACGAGGCACCGCGGCGATGGAGACCATCTTCGACATGGTCGAACGCCTCGGCCAGTTCGAGGTTCCCGCCGCCGTCCTGCACCATCCGGTGCTGCGTCAGATCCGGCAGCTGGCAGCCGACATACCGTCACTGAGCAACGACGTGCGGTCCTTCCCGCTCGAGGCGCCGCGCGGGGACGTCAACAACCTCGTCATGATCGTGCAGCGGGAGCGCCGCTGCTCGGCCGAGGAGGCCTGCTCGGCGGTCCTGGCCGAGGCCCAGCTGATGGTCGAGCGCTGTGCCGACCTGCACGGCCGACTGCCGGACGTCTACCGGGAGTTGGGCCTGTCGCGGATCGAGGCTGCGATCGCCCAGCGGTACGCGGACGGGCTGATCACCTGGCTGGCCGGCTACCTGAGCTGGGAGGCCCGCACCGGCCGGTACCACGCGGTGTGAGCGGTCCGGCCCGCCCGGGGGCGGTACCGCCGGCGGGAGGCGCACGCCGCACGCCGTCCGAGCGCCCCGCGTGCGCCCGGGGGCGCGACCGACCGGGTCGCACACCGACCGATCGAGCGCCGCCCCGGACCGGGCGCCGACCGGACCGGGCGCCGCCCCGGTCGCGCGCCGACCGTCCCGGGCGCCGCCCCGTCCCGGGTGCCGCCCCGGACCGGGCGTTGAGCTGACCGCGCCCTGGCCGGATCGCACACCGTCCGTACGCCCCCGCCGTACGGACCGTGGCCGCGCCGCACCCCGGCGGCTATCGTGCTCGGCGGCGGGCGCCCCCGACGGGGCGTCGGCCCGACTGCGTGTCCGTACCCTCCCGCCGGACCGCCCCCGACCGGGCGGCCCGGCGCGCCGCCCGGGCCCGACCGGCGTCGGACGGCGCCCGACGTCGCGAGGAGACAGAGAGCATGACGGTCTACCAGCCCCCCGGCGCGCCCGGCAGCATCATCGCCTACCGCTCCCGCTACGAGCACTGGATCAACGGCGGTTGGACGCCCCCGGTCCGTGGCGAGTACTTCGGGAACCCCACCCCGGTCACCGGCGAGGTGTTCACCGAGGTGGCCCGGGGCACCGCCGAGGACATCGAGGTGGCGCTCGACGCGGCCCACGCCGCCGCCCCGGCCTGGGGCCGCACCTCCGTCGCCGAGCGGGCGCAGGTGCTGCTGCGGATCGCGGACCGGATGGAGGCCGACCTGGAGCGCCTGGCCGTCGCCGAGAGCTGGGAGAACGGCAAACCGGTGCGCGAGACGCTGGTCGCCGACCTCCCGCTCGCCGTCGACCACCTGCGCTACTTCGCCGGTGCGCTGCGGGCCCAGGAGGGCAGCCTCTCCCAACTGGACGAGGACACCGTCGCCTACCACTTCCACGAACCGCTCGGCGTGGTCGGCCAGATCATCCCGTGGAACTTCCCGATCCTGATGGCCGTGTGGAAGCTGGCCCCGGCGCTGGCGGCCGGCAACGCCGTGGTGCTCAAGCCCGCCGAGCAGACCCCGGCCTCGGTGCTGCTGCTGGCCGAGCTGACCGCGGACCTGCTGCCGCCCGGCGTGGTCAACATCGTCACCGGCTTCGGTGAGGAGGCCGGCGCCCCGCTCGCCGCCAGCCCGCGCGTGCGCAAGCTCGCCTTCACCGGCGAGACCGGCACCGGCCGACTGATATCCCGGGCCGCCGCGGACAACCTGATCCCGGTCACCCTGGAGCTCGGCGGCAAGAGCCCCAACCTGTTCTTCGCGGACGTCGCCGCCGCCGACGACGCCTTTTACGCCAAGGCCGTCGAGGGCTTCGCGATGTTCGCCCTCAACCAGGGCGAGGTCTGCACCTGTCCGAGCCGCGCGCTGATCGAGTCCTCGGTCTACGAGCGGCTGCTCGGCGACGGTCTGGAGCGGGTGCGCGCGATGCGCCAGGGCGACCCGCTGGACACCGACACCCAGATCGGCGCGCAGGCCAGCGCCGAACAGCTGGAGAAGATCCTCTCGTACTTCGAGATCGGCCAGGCCGAGGGCGCCAAGGTGCTGGTCGGCGGCGAGCGCGCCGACCTCGGCGGCCCGCTGGCCGGCGGGTACTACGTCACGCCGACGGTCTTCGAGGGCGTCAACAGCATGCGGGTCTTCCAGGAGGAGATCTTCGGGCCGGTCGTCTCGGTCACCCGCTTCAAGGGCTTCGACGAGGCGGTCGCCCTCGCCAACGACACCCAGTACGGGCTGGGCGCCGGCGTGTGGACCCGTGACCTGAACACCGCTCACCGGGCCGGGCGCGCCATCCAGGCGGGCCGGGTCTGGACGAACTGCTACCACGCGTACCCGGCCCACGCGGCATTCGGCGGCTACAAGAACTCGGGCATCGGCCGCGAGAACCACAAGGCCCTGCTGGAGCACTACCAGCAGACCAAGAACCTGCTGGTCAGCTACTCCCCCGACGCGGTCGGCCTGTTCTGACCCGGGCCCCTCGAACAGCAGGACGCACGTGGAGCGGGAGGCCCGCCCGGGCCTCCCGCTCCACCGCCACTCCCCGTGGCGGGCCTATCAGGAAAAATCGCCTGTTTCAGGATCATAAGCACATGAATCCCCCCGATTCGCCGACGCGCCGCCGACATGCCCGGGCACGCCGCGCGAACGCCGTAGACAGGACTCCCCCAGTCCGACCGTCCCCGTTGGGAGTCCCGGCAGATGACCATCGCCCCCGCCAAGCTCACCGACCCCGCCGTCCGCGCGTTCGTCACCGCCGTCAACGCGGGCGACCGCGACGCCTTCCTCGCCCTGCTCACGCCGGACGCGACCATGGCCGACGACGGCTCCGAGCGCGACCTGCGGGACTGGATCGACCGGGAGATCTTCGGCCCCAACGGCCGGATGGACGTGCAGACCGAGTCGAACGGCGGCCGCGCCCTCGTCGCCAACTTCACCAACGAGACCTGGGGCGAGATGCGCACCGCCTGGCGGTTCACCGTCGAGGACGGGAAGATCAGCCGCTTCGAGACCGGCCAGGCATGACCGGGAGCGCCCGGGCATGACCGGGGCCGGCCAGGGTGACCGGGACCGCCCGCGCGTGACCGGCCGTCTGCCCGGCCCGCCGCCCGGCCCAGTCGGTCCGGGCGGCCGATCGCCTCAGGACAGTCCCAGGCACCCCCGCACCGCACGGATCAGGTTGCGCGAGCGGACGTCCCCGGTGACGCCCGGCTGCATGCCGTTGGTCACGTACCCGAACCCCAGGCCGAGCTCCGGGTCGGCGAAGCCCAGCGAGCCGCCCCGGCCCGGGTGGCCGAAGCTCGCCGGGGAGGCCATCGGGGCGGTCGGTCCGTGACGCCAGAAGCCCAGGCCGAAGGTCGAGTTGACGATCAGCACCCGGTCCGGCCCGTTCACCGCCGGACCGACCGCGCGGGCCATCGTCTCCGGGCCGAGCAGCGGCGGCAGCAGCGCGCCGGAGCCGTCCGGGCGGTCGGCCGCACCGATCAGCGCCGCGTAGAACCGGGCCAGCGAACGGGCGGTGCCGATGCCGCCCGCGCCGGGGATCTCGGCGGCCTGCACGGCCGGGTCGTTGAGGTCGACCCCGGGCAGGACCGAGGCGAAGGAACGGGCGGTCAGCGAGGTCGGATCCTGGTAGGCGTCCCGGACGGACTGCTTGGGCCGCAGCCGCAGCCCGCTCGGCCCGGTGCGGGCCGCCTCCGGGGCGGGCAGGTCGACCAGCTTGCCGACCCGGGGCGCGGCCCCGGCCGGCAGCCCGATCCACAGGTCCAGTCCGAGCGGGCGGGCGATCTCCTCGGCGAAGTACTGTCCGATCGTCCGACCGCTCACCCGACGCACCACCTCGCCCACCAGCCAGCCGTAGGTGTAGGGGTGGTAGCCGTGCGCGGTGCCCGGCTCCCAGGCGGGCGTCTGCGCGGCCACGGCGGCGACGGCCCGTTCCCAGGTCAGCACGTCCTCCAGGCGCAGCGGGACGTCCAGTGCGGGCACCCCGGCCTGGTGCGACAGGAGCCAGCGCACGGGCACGCCGCCCTTGCCGGCCGCCGCGAACTCCGGCCAGTACGAGGCCGTCGGAGCGTCCAGGTCGAGCAGGCCGCGCTCGGCGAGCAGCAGGGCGGCGGCCGCGGTCAGGCCCTTGGTGACGGAACGCATCACCTGGGCGGTGTCCGCCGTCCACGGCACGGCGGGCGCGGGCCGCCCACCGACCTCCGGCCGGGCGTCGCCGCCCCACAGGTCGACCACCTTCCGGCCGCGCACGTACAGCGCGAAGGCCGCGCCGAGCTCGCCGTACTCGGCGAAGTTCCGCGCGAACGCCGCCCGAACCGGTTCGAACCCCTCCGCCGTCTCGCCCCAGATCTCCACCATCGCGCGCCGTCCTCCGCCCGTCCGGACCCGCTCGTCCGGACCCGCTCCTCGGAGTCCGACCAGCGTCCCGGTGTCCGCCCAATCGATCGGTCCCGCGTTCGAAGCGGGCCCCGAAACCCTAACCTGTGGGACATGACCAACCCTTCCGAAGAACTGCTGGACGTCGTCGACGAGCACGACCGGGTCATCGGGACGGCGCGGCGCGCGGAGGTGTACCGGCGGGGGCTGATCCACCGCTGCGCCTTCGTCCTGGTCCGCGACCCGGCCGGCCGGATCTTCGTCCACCGCCGCACGGACACCAAGCTGTTCGCCCCCGGCGCCTACGACATGTTCGTCGGCGGGGTGGTCGGCTCCGGCGAGACCTACGCCGAGGCGGCCGTCCGGGAGGCCGAGGAGGAACTCGGCGTCCGGGGCATCCGCCCGCGGCCGCTGTTCAAGTTCCTCTTCCGGGAACCGGACGGCGGCCGGCTCTCCTGGTGGTGCGACACCTACGAGGCGGAGTGGGACGGCCCGGTCTCCCCGCAGGAGTCCGAGGTGGCCTGGCACGCCTGGCTCTCCCCCGACGAACTCGCCGAGCGCCTCGCCCGCGACACCTTCGTCACCGACGGCCGCGAGGCCTACCGCCGCTACCTGGAGCTGCGGGCCGGCTAGAACACCGACCCGGCTGGAAGCATGCTGAGGACGCCGGGTACCGTCCGGGGGCCGTGGCCGGGCCCGGGGCACGTGGGCCGACGCGCGCGTGCCGGATAGGGTGGCGCACATGGCCTCCCGTACGCCGTCGCCGACGGCCGACCGCGCAGCACGGACCGCCGCCGCACCCGGCCGGGGCGCCGCCGGTGAGCGGCCGCGCCGGCGGCTGAGCGTGGACGAGCGGCGGGAGCAACTCATCGCCGTGGCCCTGGAACTGTTCAGCCGGCGGCCTCCGGAGGAGGTGTCGATCGACGACATCGCCGCCGCCGCGGGCGCCTCCCGGCCGCTGGTGTACCACTACTTCCCGGGCAAGCAGGCCTTGTACGAGGCGTCGCTGCGCCGGGCCGGTCGGGAGCTGTCGGCGCGCTTCGAGGAGCCCATGGAGGGGCCGCTGTCGGAGCGGCTGTACCGGGTGATGGGCCGCTACCTGGACTTCGTGCAGAGCCACGGGCCCGGCTTCGCCGCACTGCTGCGGGGCGGCTCGGTGGCGGCCAGCCCGGGCACCTCGGCGGTGATCGACGAGGTGCGCCGGGCCGCCCATGACCAGATCCTGAGCCACCTGGCGATCCCCCGGCCGAGCCCCGGGCTGCGGCTGGCCGTCCGGGCCTGGATCGCCAACGCCGAGATCACCTCGCTGGAGTGGCTGGCCGAGCGCTCCGTACCGCTGGAGGAGCTGCAGCTGCACCTGGTGCAGGAGTTCGTCGCCTCGCTCACCCTCACCGCGGCCCGGGAGCCGGCCCTGGCCACCGAACTGGCCACCTTCTTCGCCGGCGAGCGGCCGGACGGGCCGACCGGACGCCTGGTCCGGGACCTCGCCGGGCTGTTCGCCGTCCCCGGCATCCTCGACGCGGTCACCGTGCTCGCCGCCGGAACGGCGGACGCCGGGGCCCCGGTGTCCGGAGCGGCGGACGCCGGTGCCCCAGGGTCCGCAGCGCCGACGCCCGCGCCGGTGGACGAACCGTCCGCCGAGGCCACGCAGGGCTCCACCGGAACCGGCGGCGAATGATCATCGGGTGATCCTGCGGTTCGGCGACGACGGTGGGCTCTGATAGGAATGAGCAGGGATCCGACGGCGCGCCGCCCGAGCGGGCCCGGTCCCAGCCGGAACCACCGACGCAGACGGAGCAGAGCGGGGGGCTCACCAGTTGACCCAGGACGTCCAGTTCAGCACGGAGGCCAACCCCTTCGCGGCGGCCGAGCAGGTCTGCTCGACCCTCGGCACGCTCACCGACGCCCTCTTCGACGAGCACACCTCACGCCACCCGGCGGCCTCGCTGAGCGCCCTGCGGACGGTGGGGCACCCCGCCGCCGAGGCGCTGTTCACCCTTCGGCTGGCACCCAACGGGCCGGTGCACGAGGCCTTCGACCGGCTCGGCACGGTGGTCACCGCCGGAACCGCCCGCCCCGGCACCGGCACCCCGATCGCCGACCGGGTGACGGCCGCACTGCACGACCACTACGGCGGCGGGGCGGTGCGCGGCGCCATCGCCGACCGGGGCACCACCTCTGCCGCGCTGTTCCAGCTGCCGGTCACGGGTGAGTTCGCCGACGCCAAGCTCCGCCCGCCGTTCGCCCCGGCGCTGGCCGCGCTGGCGGCCGGGCAGCAGACCCGGCAGCCGGTCGAGCTGGCGACCGGCGCGGGCGCCGAGGTCCGCCTGGTCGTCCCGCCCGGCTTCCACCCGCTCACCTCCCCCGGCGGGCCCGCCGGAGCCTCCGCCCGTACCGTGCCCGCTCTGCCGGACGGTGCCGACGGCGGCGCCGACCGGGCCACCGCTGCGGCCGCCGCCGAGCTGACCGCGCATCTCGCCGAGGTGGCCGAGGAGTTGTTCGGCGCCACCGGCACGGCCCAGCGCCGCGACTTCGCGGTGATCGCCGCGACCCTGACCGACCTGGTCCAGGACGCGGGCGTCCGCTACGCGGGCGTGTGCGCCCTGGAGGTGGACGGACGGGCCACGGACGCGACCCTGGTCATCTCGCTCGCCCGGCACCCGCTGCCGATCACCGCGCTCGCCACCGAACTGGCCACCGTACGGCGGCACGCCGAGGTGTGGACGGTGCTGCTCCCGGCCGGGCCGGCCGCCGTCCTGGTCGAGGGGCGGACCGTCCCGGTGCCCGGCCCGCTGGCCTCCGACGGGCAGCGGCGCTGGGTGGTCACCTCGGTCGTCCAGGCGTTCGTCCCGCTGCCGGACGGCGGCACGGTGCTGTGCGCCCAGCTGTCCACGGCGCGGCCGGAGGACTGGGACCTCTACACGGAGGCGTTCGCGGAGCTGCTGAAGAGCATCCAGTTCGGCTGGGACGGCGAGCCGGTCGCGGTGGCCGGTGGTGCCGCGAACGCGGCGGCGAGTCCGATGGCGAGCCCGGCGGCGCACGTGCCCCCGCCGACGGCAGTGGCCGTTCCGGCACCGACCGGCCCGGACGGCCCGGCACCCGTGCCGGCCGCCGCACCCGCGCCGGCCGCTGTCCCGGCGCCGGCCGCTGTCCCCGCGACCGAGGGGGCGGAGGAGGAGCCGGTGCACCTGCGCGGCACTCCGGTGCGCATCCCGCCCGCGGACTTCAACCCGTTCGCGCCGGTGGCCGAGGAGACGGCTGCCGAGGGTGCCGCCGGCCAGGCCGACGAGGAGCCGAAGGGCACGCCGGTGCTGATCCCGCCGCCGGACTTCGACCCCTTCGGCATGACGGACTTCTCGACCGGAGCCGCGGACGGGCCGACCGCACCGACCGCCGGGGGCGCCGCGGCTCCCGACCCGTTCGGCACGACGATCGCGGCCGAGCAGCAGGCGGACCCGTTCGGCACGACCGTCGCCGCGAAGGGTCCGGCCGTCCCGCCGCCGCCCTCGGTACCGCCGCGCGTTCCGGCCCAGGCGGCCCCTGCGGCGGACACCCCGGCGGCGGAGGCGGAGCCGGGTCGGGGCAAGGGCACGCCGGTGCTGATCCCGCCGCCGGACTTCGACCCCTTCGGCATGACGGAGTCGTCGAGCGGCGTCGCGGAGGAGCCGGAGGCGGAGAGCCAGGCCGACGCGGAGCCGGAGCACCGGCCCTTCGGCTGACGAGCTGCGGGCGCGCGACGGCGGCGGGCGGCCACTGACGGGCGACGGGCGACGGCCACCGGGTTCAGGTCTCGTTCGCCGACTCCCGTCCGCTGTCACCCGTCGCTGCTCCCGTTCCCTCTTCCCGCTCGCCGCCCCGCGCCTGCGCCCGAGCGCCCGTCCCGGCGCACCTCGACCAGCGCCGCCACCCCGTCCAGCATCCGCGCCAACCCGAACTCGAACAGCGCCTCCAGACTCAGGTCGACCTCCGGCCCCCGGTTCAGCGCCTCGAACATCGGGAACCGCTCCGGATCGGACATCAGCCGGTCGTGGTCCTCGTCGTCCAGCCGGTCCATCCACTCGTCCGCGGACATCCCGCTGTCCTGCTCCGCCTGTGCCTCCCGCTCGAAGTGGACGGCCAGCCCGCAGGTGAAGGCCGCCAGCGCGACCGCGGCCTGGGCCATCTCCTCCGGGCTCAGCCCCAGTCCGGCCAGCGCGGCCATCGACCGCTCGGTGTGCACCGCCGCGTCCGGCGCGAGCACCGGCCGGGTGAAGGACATCGTCGACGCCAGCCACGGGTGCCGCCGGTAGATCTTCCACTGCAGCCGCGCGACCTCCTCCAGCCCCGCCCGCCAACCCGGCGCCGGCGGGTCGGGCAACGGGTGCGCCCTGAAGACCGTGTCCGTCATCAGCCGCAACAACTCGTCCTTGCCGGGCACATGGCGGTAGAGCGACATGGTCGCGACGCCCAGCTCGGTGGCGACCCGGCGCATGGACAACGCCGCCAGCCCCTCCGTGTCGGCCACCCCGACCGCCGTCGCGACGACCCGCTCCCGGCTCAACTCCCGTTCGCCGCCCCGGGTCCGCCGCGCCCCCGGGCTGCCCGCGCCTCGCGGCCCCGCGCCCGGCACTCCACCCGGCACCGCGCCCGACGCCCGCCCGGACTCCCGGACCACCCCGGACGCCGCGGCCGAAGGCGGAGCCACCACCACCGTCCCCACCCCGGGAACGGCCCTGACCAGCCCCTCCTCGCGCAGCCGGGTGAGCACCCTGGTCGCGGTGGCCATCGCCACGCCCCACTCCCGGGTGATCCCGCGGGTGGACGGCACCCGGGCCCCGGGCTTCAACTCCCCCGCCGCGATCCGCCGCCGCAGTTCGGCCGCGATCCGCTCCGAAGGAGTCCCCTGCTCCACCACACCCACCACCGCCCGCTCGACCACCGCACTGGTGCACCGTGATCGCCCACGCTAGCAGTCGGCCATCGGCCGGGCGCCGCCCGCTCGTTCGGGCCCGGGCCGCCCCGGACGACGATCCGGCGCAGCCTCCGGATCCGCCCGGCGGACGGCGTCCACGGGGTGCACGGCCGCAGCGCTGCGGGCCGGCGCTCCGGGCGTCCTCAGTCCGCCCGCCGCGCCAGGTGCACCACGTCCGGCACGCCCCGGCTGACCGGCACCTCGTGCGTGGCGACGTCGGAGAAGCCGGCCGCCCGCAGCGCCTCCTCGAAGGCCGGGGAGGGCTGGGCGCTCCACACCGCCAGCACCCCGCCGGGCCTCAGCCGGTGCCACAGCACCGCGAGCCCGTCCGCGCCGTACAGGCCGCTGTTGGAGTCGGTGACGGTCCAGTCCGGACCGTTGTCGATGTCCAGGCACAGCGCGTCGTAGCGCTCGCCGTCCGCCGCCGCGAGGTACTCCAGCAGGTCGGTGTGGAGCACCGTGACCCGTTCGTCGTCCAGCGCACCGCCGGAGAAGGCCCCGAGCGGGCCGTTGCGGTGCCAGTCGATGATCGCGTTCTCCCACTCGACGACGGCGATCCGGCCCCAGCGCGGTTCGGCCGCGGCGTACGCCAGCGAGAAGCCGACTCCGAGACCGCCGATCAGCACCGACGGCCCGAAGACCGGACCGCCCATACCGCCCATACCGCCCGGGCCGCCCGCCGTGCCGTCCCCGCTCCGACCGGTCGCGTCCAACGCGTCCAGCGCCGCCTGGATCAGCAGCCGCTCGGAACGCCCGTCGGCGGTGTCCATCAGGAAGCAGCCGTTGGCGATGATCTCGTAGTGCCGTCCGCGCTGCCGCAGCACCACCTCGCCGAACGGCCCCTCCCGCCGGTCGAGCGTGACGACGGCCTCGTGGCCGTCCCGTTGGGGCAGTGCGGTGGTCATGCGTCCTCCTCGACGTACTCGGCAGCAAGGACCGTACCGGTGCGCACGATCACGCGCCCGACAATAACCGAGCTCGCCCGCGCCCGTGGAGCGGTCCTCGGTGGGCAGCGGAGCCGGAGCCGCGGCCGGGGCGCCGCCCGTGCCCCGCCCCTCACGTCGTGAGCAGCACTCCCGCGTACGACACGCCCGCCACGACCACCCACGACCCGAGCCCGAGCAGCGCGATCCGCCCGCCGGTGCGCACCATGGTCGGCAGGTGCACGGCGCTGCCGAGCCCGAACAGCGCGGCGGCGAGCAGCAGTTCCTGCGCGTCCCCGGCCAGGCCGAGCGCCCGGTCGGGCAGCACCCCGGTGGTCCGCAGCACGATCATCGCGAGGAACCCGGCCACGAACAGCGGCACGATCGGCGGCCGACGGGCACTCCTCGTCCCGGCAGTCCCGGGAGCCCCGGCAGTCCCAGGAGCCCCGGCAGTCCCAGCAGAGCCGGCCCCGCCGGCTCCCGCAGACTCGGCACCCCCGGCAGTCCTGCCCGCGTTCCGCCGCACCACCACGGCCACCCCCGCGACCAGCGGCGCCAGCAGCATCACCCGCATCAGCTTGACCAGGACGGCCTCCCGCAGCGCCCCGGCCCCGCCGGTCTGCGCGGTGGCCACCACCTGCCCGACGTCGTGCACGCTCGCGCCGACCCAGCGCCCGAACTCCACCCCGTCCAGCCCCAGCGGGTGCTGGAGCAGCGGCAGCACGGCGATCGCCAGCGTCCCGCACAGCGTGACCAGCGCGACGGAGGAGGCGACGTCCTCCTCCTCGCTCCCGGCCGCCTGGCTGACCGCGCCGATCGCCGAGGCACCGCAGATCGAGTACCCGGTGGCGACCAGCAGCGGCTGGTCCCCGGGCAGTCCGAGCCTGCGGCCGAGCCACATCGTGCCCGCGAAGGTGGCCGCGACGACCGTGAGCACCATGGCGACGGTGGCCCAGCCGAGCCCGAGGACGTCGTCCAGGCTGAGCTTGAGCCCGAGCAGGACGATCCCGAGCCGCATCAGCCGCTTCCCGGCCGTGGACAGCCCGGGCCGGGCGGCGCCGCGCACCACCGGGCGCAGACCGGGCAGGTGGGCCGCCGCCATGCCGAGCACGACGGCGGCGGTGAGCTTGGGCACGGCGGGGACGACGGCGTGGACGGCCAGGGCGGCGGCCACGCCGGCCGCGGCGAGCAGCAGCCCGGGGGCGTCCCCGCCGAGCGGGGGGAGTGAACGGGTGCGGGCGGCCCGCTCCCGGAGGGTCAGTGCCACGCCGCCGCTCACCGCTCCTGGTCGGCGGGGAGCCGGTAGACCCGCCGGATGCTGGTGCCGAGCCGTGAGACGTCCGCGCCGTACACGTGGATGGAGATCGCCGTGGTGCTACAGGAGTTGCGCACCAGGTGGATGTCACCGGGCGGGGCGAAGGCGGCCACGGTTCCGGCGGGGCCGGCCACGTGCTCGGTCTCGACCAGCCGGGCGTTGCGTCCGTCGGAGACCAGCCGGTAGCGGGTCTCGCTCTCCTGGCCCTGGTGGACGCCGGCCACGCACCACGAGACGTGGTCGTGGATCGGGGTCTGCTGCCCGGGCAGCCACACCAGGGCGACGACGGAGAAGCTGCCGTCCTCCTCGGCGTGCAGGACGTGCTGGCGATAGCGCTGCGGATCGCCCTCGCGCTGGGCGGGGGTGAGCAGTGCGTCCGGCCCGTCGGGGTCGGCGAGCAGGTGGGGGGCGAGGCGCTCGCCGACCAGGTAGGCGGTGAGCTCGGGGGGCAGTCCGCGGTCCACGACGGCGCGGATCTCACTGATCAGCGCGGTCATCCGCTCGGTGAGCCGGTCGGTGCCGACCGTGGCGTGGGTGGTCATGCCAGCAGGTTCCGACCTGCGGACCCATCACGTCCAAGGAGGGTTCCTAAGCGATACCCCCACTATCCCTTATGGGTCAGCATCCGACCCGGCTCGCCGCCGCCTGCCGCAGGTGGTCCAGCACCAGTCCGGTGGCCGGGATCCGCCGGTGCTCGCTCAGCACGTACGCGCACACCTGCCGGCGCAGGTGCGGCTCGACGGCCCGTCCGGTGACCTTGCGGTGGCACATGAAGGAGAGCACCAGGGCGGGCATCAACGCGATCCCGACCCCGGCGGCGACGAGGCTCTGCACCGCGAGGTTGTCGTCGGTGGAGAAGACGATGTCGGGCGCGAAGCCCTCCTCGGCGCAGACGTGCAGCAGGTTGGCCCGGCAGCGCGGGCAGCCCGCGATCCAGCGTTCGCCGTCCAGGTCGGCGAGGCGTACGGCGTGCCGGCGGCCGAGCGGGTGTCCGACCGGCAGCAGCACGGTGAGCAGGTCCTCCATCAGCGGGATCTCGTCCACCCCGTCCGGCACCTCGTTCGCCGCCCCGGGGTAGCGGAAGGCCAGCGCGATGTCGCACTCGCCGCGCAGCAGCCGCTGGACGGAGTCCGGCGGCTCGGCTTCCAGCAGTTCGACCCGTACGCCGGGGTGCTCGGCGAGCAGCCGGGCCATCGTCTCGGGTATCAGGGTGGCGTTGGCGCTGGGGAAGGCGCAGACCCGCACCCGGCCGGCGCGCAGCCGGGCGAGCGCCGCGAGCTGCTGTTGTGCGGCGGAGAGGCTGCCGAGGATCAGTTCGGCGTGCCGGGAGAGCGCTTCGCCGGCCTCGGTGAGCCGCAGGCCGCGTCCGGCGCGGGTGAACAGCGGGACGCCGACGCTGCGTTCGAGGGCTTTCATCTGCTGGGTGATGGCGGGCTGGGTGTAGCCGAGTTCGCGCGCGGCGGCCGAGTACGAACCGGCCCGGACCACTTCGTGGAACGTCCTGATGTGCCGCGAGTCGAACACCGGCTCCATGGCCCCTCCGCCCGGTCGTCTTCCCCTTCCCCGAAATCATAAGAGGAATTTGGGGGTACCGGCCCCAGCCCCATTCGCACCTATGGTTCAGTCTCGAACCAACCGCCTCACTGCTGTGCCGCCGGCGGCAACCCCATCGTCACCTCGGCCTTCGCCACCGGCGCCCCGCCCCGCATGCTCGGGCTGCGCCGGCCGCGCCGCTCGACGAAGCGGGCGAGCCAGGACAGCAGCAGGCACATCCCGATGTAGATCGGCGCGATCACCATCACCACCGGGATGAACGGCAGGTCGTAGTCCAGGTTGGTGGCGATCAGCTTGCCCGCGTGGAGGAACTCCTCGTAGGTGATCAGGAACCCGAGCGAGGTGTCCTTGAGCGCGACCACCAGCTGGCTGATGATGGCCGGCAGCATCGCCCGGTTGGCCTGCGGCACCAGCACGTACGTCATCACCTGGGTCTTGCGCATGCCCAGCGCGTAGGCGGCCTCGCGCTGGCCCGCGGGCACCGCGAGCACGCCGGCCCGGAACACCTCGGCCAGCACCGAGCCGTTGTAGAGCACCAGCCCGGCCACCAGGGCCCACAGCGGCTGCACCTTCAGGGCGACGAACACGAAGAAGATCATCACCAGCAGCGGCATGGCCCGGAAGAACTCCACCACCAGGGTGGAGAACCAGCGCACCACCCGGTGGTCGGAGAGCCGCCCGGCCGCGAACAGGGCGCCGAAGGGCAGCGCGAACAGCACCGTCCAGCCGAAGGCCCGCAGGGTGTTGCCCAGCCCGCGCAGCAGCAGGTCCTGGACGCCGCGATAGGCGAAGGGCTCCCACTTGGCCTGGGTGAACTGGTGGGTGTGGAACAGCATGTAGACGACCCAGCCGACCAGCGCCGCGATGAGCAGCAGCGCGATCCCGCCGTAGAGCCGGTGCCGGGCCAGCGCCTTCGGGCCGGGGATGTCGTACAGCGCCGAGGATCCAACGGTCATCGGGACACCGCCACTCGTCGTTCCAGCAGGTTGAAGACGGCGCTGATGGCCAGGGTGATGATCAGGTAGCCGACGGCGATCCAGACGAAGGTCCAGATGATGCTGTACCCGAGCTCGTTGATGGTCCGGTAGGTGCCCAGCAGTTCGGTGACGCTGAAGGAGCCGGCGATCGCCGTGTTCTTGGCCAACGCGATCATCACACTGCCGATCGGGGCCACCACCGACCGGTACGCCTGCGGCAGCACCACCAGGCTCATCGTCTGCCCGAACCTCATGCCCAGGCTGCGGGCCGCCTCCCCCTGCCCGGCCGGCACGGTGTTGATGCCCGAGCGCATCGCCTCGCAGACGAAGGCCGAGGTGTAGCAGCCGAGCGCCAGCACCGCGAAGGTGTAGAAGGGCAGCGTGATGTCGAACCGGGGCAGGCCCAGCACCACGATGAAGAACAGCAGGGTCAGCGGCGTGTTGCGCAGCACCGTCACCCAGACCGTCCCGAACACCCGCAGCGGCCGCACGGGCGAGACCCGGAAGCCCGCGATCAGCACGCCCAGCACCAGTGACAGCACGGCGCTCACCGCGAACAGCGAGAGCGTGCCGAGGAAGCCCTCCCAGTAGGTCGACCAGTTGTCGGTCAGCGTTTTCACGGCGCGGCCCTCTCAGTACCGGTTGATCGGCGGCGGGGCGGGCGCGGGCTCCCCGGACAGTCCGAGGGTCGCGTCGAAGGCCTTCTTCCAGTCGCCGTTCTGCTCGTGCTGCGCCAGGGCGTCGTTCAGGGCCATGCGCAGCACCGTGTCGTTCTTCGGCGTCCCGATCCCGTACGGCTCCGTCGAGAACGGCGGCCCGACCACCTTGAGCTCGTCCGGCACCTTGGCCGCGTAGCCGAGCAGGATCGCGTTGTCGGTGGTGACGGCGTCGACCTGGTTGGTGATCAGGTTGTCCACGCAGGCCGAGTAGGTGTCGTAGCCGATCAGGTGGGCCTCGGGGTACTGCGACTGGATGCGCTGGTACGGGGTGGAGCCGGACGCCGAGCAGACCTTCTTGCCGTTGAGGTCCTGCGGCCCGTGGATGCTGTCGTCGTTCTTGCGCACCAGCAGGGACTGCCCGGCGATGAAGTACGGCCCGGCGAAGCCGACCAGCTTCTTCCGGTTGTCGTTGATGGTGTAGGTGCCGACGTAGTAGTCGACCTGCCCGTTCTGCAGGGCGGTCTCGCGGTTGGCGGAGGCGATGGTCTTGAACTGGATCCGGTCCGGCCCGAAGCCCAGCGAGGCGCCGACCATCTTGGCGATCTCGATGTCGAAGCCGGAGTAGACGCCGGTGGCCGGGTTCTTCTGGCCCAGGTACGGCTGGTCCTCCTTGGCGCCGACCACCAGCCGGCCGCGGGCTCGGGCGGCGTCCAGGGTCGGCGAGCCGGTGATCGAGGAGGCGTCCTGCACCTGGTAGACGGGCAACGCGCTGGGCTGCGGGCCCTTGGGCGGCGGAGTGCCGGCCTTGCCGCAGCCGGCCGCGAGGGCGGTGAGCAGCAGCGCGGCGACGCGCACGCCGCGGCGGCGCGCCCGCGCGGGGGGCGTCGTCTTACGGGTCACGGCACCGCCTCAGTGCTTGAGGATCTTGGACAGGAAGTCCCGGGCGCGCTCGCTCTCGGGGGCGCTGAAGAAGTCCTCCGGGGCGCGGTCCTCGACGATCCGTCCGTCGGCCATGAACACCACCCGGTTCGCCGAGGCGCGGGCGAAGCCCATCTCGTGGGTGACCACGACCATGGTCATCCCCTCGCCGGCGAGTTGGCGCATGACGTCGAGCACCTCGTTGATCATCTCGGGGTCGAGCGCCGACGTCGGCTCGTCGAAGAGCAGCGCCTTGGGGTCCATCGCCAGTGCCCGGGCGATCGCGACCCGCTGCTGCTGGCCGCCCGAGAGCTGGGCCGGGTACTTGTCGGCCTGTGCCGCGAGGCCGACCCGCTCCAGCAGCGAGCGCGACTTGGTGTCCGCCTCCTCCTTGGAGCGGCCGCGGACCTTGATCTGGGCGAGCGAGACGTTCTGCAGCACGGTCTTGTGCGCGAACAGGTTGAAGGACTGGAACACCATGCCGACCTCGGCGCGCAGCCTGGCCAGGCCCTTTCCCTCGGCGGGCAGCGGCTGGCCGTCGATCAGGATGGTGCCGCGCTCGATCGGCTCCAGCCGGTTGATCGCCCGGCACAGCGTGGACTTGCCGGAGCCGGACGGGCCGATCACCACGACGACCTCACCGCGGCCGACCGTCAGGTCGATGTCCTGCAGCACGTGCAGGTCCCCGAAGTGCTTGTTGACGCCGCGCATCTCGATCAGGGGGGTGAAGGCCGTGGAAGGGGTCGGTGCCGGTGGAGGTTCGGCTGTCACCGGAGCCGCCGCCCCTTCAACAGCCAGCCCAGTGCCGCGCCCGCGATCAGCGTGGCCAGCAGGGCGATCCAGAGCGGCGCGGTGACGGTGAAGACCCAGAACTGGATCTTGACCTTGTCGAGGTTCGCGAACAGGAACCACACCGCGAGGACGACGATGACGCCGATCCCGATGTACCGCGTGGGGACCCCGCCGATCTCGCTGCGCTGGGGGCGGGAGGAGCCGTCTGAAATCTTGGTCACCGGAGCAGTCTGCTGGCCGGGGCGGCGGTTTGCCCGGTTACGCGCCCTGAGGGGTCGCCGAGTAACCCGCACGGGGCAACCCGACCCCGCGCGGGTTTACCGATCTTCCCCCGCAGGGGCCCCGGCCCGGGTTCGGGCCACGGCCCGCACTCGCGCCCGAGCCCCAGCCCCCGCCCGAAGCCGAACCCGAGCCGCGAGCCCCGAGCCGAACCCGAGCCGCGAGCCCCAGGCCGGACGCGCCCGCTACCGCTCGTCCCGCCAGGAGCGCCAGAGCGCCGCGTACGGGCCGCCCGCCGCCACCAGTTCGGGGTGGCTGCCGTACTCGCTGATCCGCCCGCCCTCGACCACCGCGATCACGTCGGCGTCGTGCGCGGTGTGCAACCGGTGGGCGATGGCGATGACCGTCCGGCCCTCCAGCACCCGGGAGAGCGAGCGCTCCAGGTGCCGGGCGGCGCGCGGGTCCAGCAGCGAGGTCGCCTCGTCCAGCACCAGGGTGTGGGGGTCGGCCAGCACCAGCCGGGCCAGGGCCAGTTGCTGGGCCTGCGGCGGGGTCAGCGAGGTGGCGCCGGAGCCGACCTCGGTGTCCAGCCCCTCCGGCAGGGCGTCCACCCAGGCTCCCGCCTCCACCGCGTCCAGTGCGGCCCGCAGTTCGGCGTCGTCCGCGTCGGGCGCGGCCAGCCGGAGGTTGTCCCGCAGGGTGCCGACGAACACGTGGTGCTCCTGGTTGACCAGGGCGACCTCGGCCCGGACCCGCTCGGCCGGCATCCGGGCCAGCGCGGCACCGCCGAGGGTGACGGTGCCCCGGCCCGGCGCGTAGATCCCCGCCAGCAGCCGCCCGAGGGTGGACTTGCCCGCCCCGGACGGGCCGACCAGCGCGACCCGGCTGCCGGGGGCCACGTCCAGGCTGATCCCGTGCAGGACGTCCGCGCCCTCGCGGTAGCCGAAGCCGACGTCCCTGGCCTCGACCCGACGGCCCCGGGGGCGGGCCGACTCGTCGCCCTCGTGCTCCGGCACCTCGTGCACCCCCACCAGCCGGGCCAGCGAGGCCTGCCCGATCTGCAGCTCGTCGTACCAGCGCAGGATCAGGTCCACCGGTCCGATCAGCATCTGGGCGTACAACACGCCGGTGGTCAACTGGCCGACGGTGAGCCAGCCCTTCAGCGTGAACAGCCCGCCGGCCACGAGCGTGGTCAGCACCCCCGAGGCGTAGACCGCTTCGATGGTGGGGAACCAGACCGAGCGCAGCCACAGGGTGTAGCGCTCCCAGGCCAGCCACTCGCGCAGCTTGCGGTCCGTCAGCCGGACCCGCTCATCGCCCAGGCGCAGCGCCTCGACCGTCCGACCGGCGTCCACCGTCTCGGCCAGCACGTTGCTCACCTCCGCGTACCCGGCCGACTCGTTGCGGTAGGACTGCGGGGCCCGCCGGAAGTACCACCGGGAGCTGGCCAGCAGCAGCGGCAGTCCGACCAGCGAGGTCAGCGCGAGCAGCGGCGAGGTGACCAGCAGGGCGCCGAGCACCAGCAGCAACGAGACGACCGCGACGGCGAGTTCGGGCACCGCCTCGCGCACCGACTTGTCCAACCGGTCGATGTCGGTGGTCCCCCGGGAGACCAGGTCCCCGGTGCCGGCCCGTTCCAGCACGCCGGTCGGCAGCGCGACCGAGCGGACCAGGAAGTCCTCGCGCAGGTCGGCCAGCACCCGTTCACCGAGCACGGCTCCGCGCATCCGCGACCACCCGGTGAACGCGGACTGCACCGCGAGCGCGAGCAGGTACCAGCCGACCGCCACCGCGATGGTCCCGCCGGCGGTGCCGGCGGCCAGCGACTCGACCAGGCTGCCGAGCACCCAGGGCCCGATCAGCCCGGCCAGGGTGGCCAGCGAGTGCAGCCCCACCACGGCGGCGAACCCTCGCCGGTGGCGCCGCGCCAGCAGCCCCAGGTACCCGCGCACGGCGGCCGGCGAGCCGACCGGCAGGGTGGTGGCCGGTCCTTGCTCCTGGTGGACGGGGGGGTTCATGAGGTACTCCTCGGTCGTCGGACCGGACGGTCGGCTGCGGTGCTCATACCGGCGCGGCCTCCTCGTCGCGGGTGACCACGGCCCGGTAGGCCGGCTCGGTGCGCATCAGCTCGCGGTGGCGGCCGGTCGCGACCGCCCGGCCGTCGCGCAGCAGCACCACCCGGTCCGCCTGGTCGAGCAGCAGCGGACTGGTCGCGAACACCACGGTGGTGCGACCCGCCCGGGTGTCCCGCAGCCCGGTGGCGATCCGGGACTCCGTGTGGGCGTCCACCGCGCTGGTCGGCTCGTCCAGCACCAGGACCGGCGGGTCGGCGAGCAGTGCGCGGGCCAGGGCCAGCCGCTGCCGCTGCCCGCCGGACAGCGAGCGCCCGCGTTCGGTGATCCGCGCGAGCATCGGGTCGCCCCCGCAGTCCGGCGAGCCGTCCGCGAGCGCTTCCAGCACGTCCTCGCAGCGGGCCGCGGCCAGCGCCGCGGCGGCCGGCACCCGCCCGGAGGACGGGACGTCCAACAGCTCGGCCAGCGTGCCGGAGAGCAGCACCGGCTCCTTGTCGTGGACGAGCACCGCCGCCCGGGCCTCGGCCAGCGGCACCGCGTCGAGTTCCGTGCCGCCGAGCCGGACGGAGGGCTGCGCCCGCTCGCCCTCGGGCAGCGGGACGTGCCCGCCGAGCCGCTCGGCGAGCGCCCCGGCGAAGTCCGGATCCCCGCAGACCACCGCGGTCAGCTCGCCGGCCCGCGCGGTCAGCCCGGTCACCGGGTCGTGCAGGTCGGACGTGCCGGGCCGGCTCAGTACGGCGTCGGCCGTGCCGGTGGTGCGGCCGAGCGAGAGCACCCGCACGGCTCGCCCCGCGGAGACCCTGGCGACGCTCCAGGCATGTGCCGCCTCGCCGAGGATCCGCAGCGGCGAGGCCAGGAAGGCCGTCGCGCCGTACACGGCGATCAGGGTGCCGACGGCGAGCTCGCCGGAGGCCGCCAGCCGGGCGCCGTACCCGGTCACCCCGACCACGAACAGGCCCGGCAGCAGGACCTGTTGGGCCTGCATCAGGGAGGAGATCCGGGCCGAGCGGACCGCCGCCGACCGGACCTTCTGCGAGGCCTTCCGGTAGCGTTCCAGGAACAGCTCCTCACCGCCGATGCCGCGCAGCACCCGCAGCCCGGCGACGGTGTCGGCGGCCAGCTCGGAGGCCTTGCCGCCGAGCCGGCGCTGTTCCTCGTACCGCCGCTCGAACGGCTTGATCAGCGGCCAGACCGAGACGGCCAGCACCGGGACGCCGAGCAGCACCCCGACCCCGAGGACCGGTTCGGCCACCAGCACCACCGAGCTGACGGCCAGCCAGACGATCACGGCGGCCCGCACCCGGGCGACCAGTTCGACGTACCAGCCGATCCGCTCGACGTCCCCGCTGCCGACCGCGACCACTTCCCCGGTGGCGATCCGCCGGGACAGTCCGGCCCCGAGGTGCGAGGCCTGCCCCGCCACCAACTGGCGTACCTGGCAGGCGGCGTGGATCCAGTTCCAGACCGCCTGCCGGTGCAGCAGCACGGTGCCGAGCGCGGCGGTGGCGGAGAGCAGCAGCGCGAGCGCGCCGGCCCGCCAGATCCCGCCCGCGTCGCCGTCGACGGCGGCCTGGACGCCGTGCCCGAGCGCCACCGGCTGGGCGGCCTGGGAGCCCATCTCGATCAGCGCCCAGCAGGTGGCGCGGATCTGCCCGCGCCGCTGGGCGCGCTGCAGCCAGCGGAGGAAGGCCAGGGGTGAGGAGAGGTCGGGACTGCCGGGGTCGGCCAGCGGCAGGGGGGTGAGCGGCATGGCACTCCGATGCGGAGGGTGCGGACGTGCGGGGCGTTCCGGAGGTACGGCGACGCAGGGTTACGCGGGCGCAGGGGTCCGCGCGCGGAACCACGGGAGGGCGGCGAGTGCGGGGGACGAACCGACGGCGGGCCGGGCGGCCGGCCAGACCGCACGGCGACGCGGCAAGGTCTCCGAGCCCGGCGCCGGCGGCCGGACTGGCACGGGTCGGGCGCGAAGGGCCCTGGTCTCAGGAGGTCATGTCGGTGAGCCTGCCAAGCCCGGTGTGATCCACGCAACAGGTTTTTCCGGGGCCGCCCGCACCCGCCAGGCCGCCCCGGAGCGCCTGCGGGGATTCGCCCGAACGGCGGGAACAATCGTCGCCGGGTGCCAGTTGGCCCCACTGGAACCGGACACGACCAGGAGAGGGCAACCCTTCCCGTGAGCAACATCCCCAGCGTCACCCTGAACGACGGCGCCAGCATCCCCCAGCTCGGCTTCGGCGTGTGGCAGGTCCCGGACGGCGAGGCCACCGCCGCCGTCCGCACCGCGATCGAGGCGGGCTACCGCTCCATCGACACCGCCGCGATCTACGAGAACGAGGCCGGCACCGGCGCGGCGATCGCCGAGGCCCTCGCGGGCGGCGTCGCCCGTCAGGACCTCTACGTCACCACCAAGCTGTGGAACTCGGGCACCCGCGACTGGTCCGGCGAGCAGGGCCGCGACGCGGTGCTGCGCGAGTTCGACGCCTCGCTGGACAAGCTCGGCCTCGACTACGTCGACCTCTACCTGATCCACTGGCCGCGCCCGATGCACGGCACCTACCTGAACGTCTGGAAGGCCCTGGAGCAGCTGAAGGCGGACGGCCGGGCCAAGTCGATCGGCGTCTCCAACTTCGGCCCCGAGCAGCTCACCCGCCTGGTGGACGAGGCCTCGGTCGTCCCGGCGCTGAACCAGGTGGAGCTGCACCCGTACTTCCCGCAGGAGGAGCTGCGCGCCTTCCACGCCCGGCACGGCATCGCCACCGAGGCGTGGAGCCCGCTGGGCCAGGGCGGCGAGCTGCTGGCCGAGCCGGCGTTGGTGAAGATCGCCGAGAAGCACGGCCGCACGGTCGCCCAGGTGGTGCTCCGCTGGCATCTGCAGAGCGGCGTGATCGCCATCCCGAAGTCGGTCACCCCGTCCCGCATCCGGGAGAACCTGGACGTGACCGGCTTCGAGCTGGACGCCGAGGACCTGGCGGCCATCGCCGGCGTCGCCACCGGCAAGCGGATCGGCCCTGACCCGCAGGGCTTCGACTGGAACTGATACCGGACGCGGGGGCGCCGCCAGTCATGGCACGGTGCCCCCGCCACGGCCCGTCCCCGAGCCCCCGCCTGCGGCGGTTCGGGACGGGCCCCGGAAGGCGGTCCGTGAAAGACGGCCCTGGAAGGGTCTCCGGCCGACTGCCCGTCATGGGGAAGTACCGCCCGTCCCGAGCAGGGACGGGCGGTACTTCGGCGTACCCGGACTCACCGACGGACGCAGGCCTTCAGCCCGTTGGCGAATCGTTTTGCTGGCGTTACGGAAGCTTTGCCTAGAGCCTGGCCGCCTTGGCGATGAGCGCGAGCGCCATCTCGTGCTCCTCCTCCGGCAGCGGCGCGAGCAGCAGCCGCTGGACCTCGGCCACGCCCGCGGCCGACCGGTGGAGCAGGTCCTGGCCCGCCGACGAGAGCGACAGCAGGTTGCGGCGGCCGTCCGAGGGGTCACGCCGACGCAGCACCAGCCCGCGGCGCACCAGCCGGCTGACCATCTCCGCCATCGTGGCCTTGTCCAGCGAGGCCAGCTCGCCGACCGTGCGCTGGTCCGCGCCCGGTTCGAGCTCCAGCGCGTCCAGCACGGCGTACTGCGGAGCCGTCAGCTCGGCGCCGACGTGCTCCGACCAGAGCTTGGTGTGCACCTGCTGGCCGACCCGGATCAGGTAGCCGATCGCGCGCTGGGCGTCCAGTATCGGCCGCGCGTCCGAGAACACCGCGACCGCGGCGGGCTCCAGCCTGGCTATCTTGGCCATCACCCGGACGATCTCGATCTGCTCGTCCGGGCTGAGCGGCTCGAACAGCACGCGCTGCACGCGGACCACGCCGCCGGTGGCCTCGCGCACCGCCTGGGCACCGCTCTGCGAGAGCGCGAGCAGCTTGCGGCGGCCGTCGGCCGGATCACGCCTTCGCAGCACCAGGCCGCGGCGGACCAACCGCGCGACCATCTCCGCCATCGTGGCCTTGTCGAGCGAGGCGCGCTCGCCCACCGTCCGCTGGTCAGCGCCCGGTTCGAGGGCGAGCACCAGCAGGACGGCGAACTGCGGAGCCGTGAGATCGGCTCCGACGTGCTCGGACCACAGTCGGGTGTGGACCTGCTGTGCGACGCGAATGAGGTGTCCGGGCGACTGCTGCAGTCGCGCGGACACGCGGGTTGTCGGGATCTCCCCCAGCACCATGTATCCGTCCCGATGTCACACCCGGTGTGTGTGGGACACCCGGGTGGGGCAGTAACGGCGAGTGGGCGTCCAGCTATGAGGGAGGGCGCTCCAGCCGTGCAGCCGGTGGCTGCTGGCGGACACTATACAAACGGCGGGCCCGTGCTGGCAGGCAGGGGCGGATAGTAGACGCAGGTTCGGCGACATTGGCATATTTACGCGCTGCCAAGGCCTTGCAGTAACCCGTTCTCAGCAGAAAGCCGACCGGTCGGTCCTTACCGACCGTCACCTGCGCCTCTCCACCCTGGCCGCTTCCCCTACTCGCCGGTAGGGTGTGGGCACCCTCTCCGGGGGCACTCCCCGGAGGCACCCCGAGAGAGACGAGAGCGAGCATGACCGACGCGAGCACGACCGAGCAGAGCACCGCCCCCCGGGTCGCCGTCGTCACCGGCGCCGCCCGCGGCCTGGGTGCCGCCACCGCCGTCCGGCTGGCCGCCGACGGCTACGCGGTCGCGGTCCTGGACCTGGACGAGAGCGCCGGCAAGGACACCGTCGACCGGATCACCGCCGCCGGCGGCCGGGCGCTGGCCGTCGGCGCCGACGTCTCGGACGCCGAGCAGGTCCAGGCGGCCGTCGACCGCGTGGCGGCCGAACTCGGCGCCCCGGTCGTGCTGGTCAACAACGCGGGCGTGCTCCGCGACAACCTCCTCTTCAAGATGTCCGAGTCCGACTGGGACACGGTCATGAACGTCCACCTGCGCGGCGCCTTCCTGATGACCCGCGCGGTGCAGAAGCACATGGTCGACGCCGGATTCGGTCGCATCGTCAACCTGTCCTCCTCATCGGCCCAGGGCAACCGCGGCCAGGCCAACTACTCGGCCGCCAAGGCCGGACTCCAGGGCTTCACCAAGACTTTGGCCATCGAGCTGGGCAAGTTCGGGATCACCGCCAACGCGGTCGCCCCCGGCTTCATCGCCACGGACATGACGGCGGCCACCGCGGCCCGGGTCGGCATGGACTTCGAAGACTTCAAGCGGGCCGCAGCCTCTCAGATCCCGGTTCAGCGGGTCGGTCAGCCCGAGGATGTCGCCCACACCATCTCCTTCCTCGCCAGCGAGGGCGCCGGCTTCGTCTCCGGGCAGGTGATCTACGTCGCGGGCGGCCCCCTCGACTGAGCACCGAACCTACACAGGGTGACCACGGGGTGGGAAGCCGGGACGACCGGCTCCCCACCCCATTCGCTTTACCGAGGCTTTTGGAGAATCATTCGAAGGCCACACGGGCATTCGACGGCGGAATACCTGGAATCACTCCCCGGGCCACCCCTCCCCGACTCGATTGTCGATTTCCCGGGAAAATGACAATTCCCTCCGGAATGGCCCGGCCAGGATGGGTAAGGTCACCTCCGTGCAATCCAGAAGTACCGCCGCCCGCATTCCGCGACAGGAGCCGGAACGCCGCACCGCGGACGCCCGGGAACTCCCGGGGCCCGATCGCGCCCCCGCCCCGCTCGCCCCCGACCGGGGCGAGTTCGGCTGGCCCCCGATGAGCCGCCGCAGGGCCGCCCTGCTCGCGGCCACCTGCGGCGTCTACTTGCTGGTGCTGGCCGGAGTGCTGCTCAACACCGCCCTGGTCGACCTCGACTGGTCCGTCCGCCTGCTCCGCCCCTACGACCGGTGGCCGAGCCTGGAACCGCTGCTCGCCACCTGGGTGGTCGCCGGACAGCGCGGGCCCAGTGCCATCGCCGCCTTCGCGTGGCTCGCCTGGCGCGCCCGCCGCCTCGGCCGACTGCGCCCGCTGCTGGTCATGGGCGTCGCCCTGCTGCTGCTCAACATCACGGTCGGCGCGGTGAAGATCGTCACCGGACGGCTCGGTCCGCACTACGCCCAGTACGTCGGCTCGCCCGAGCTCTTCTCCGGCGGCACCATCTTCCCCTCCGGCCACACCGCCAACGCCGTGGTCACCTGGGGCGTACTGGCCTACCTCGCGGTCCGCTGGCGGCGCACCGGAGCGGTGATCGCCGCTGCCACCGCCTGCTCGATCGGCCTCACCACCGTGTACCTGGGCACCCACTGGGTCACCGACGTGCTGGCCGGCTGGGCCGCCGGACTGCTGGTGCTGCTCACCCTGCCGCTGCTGGAGCCGCTGGTCGCCACCGCCGAGCAACGCCTCCACCGCCGGTTCGCCCTCCGCCGGTTCGCGCCCTGACGCCGGCCCGTCCCCCGACTCCGGTCCGCCCCGACTCCGGTCCGTGCCCCGGCGCGGTCCGCCGTCGCGCCGACGCGTCCCACGACGAGCACCCGGGCCCGACCGGACCGACTACCCCTCCCAGCTGCGCTCGACCACGCCGTCCCGCACGGCGAGGTTGAGCCGCCCCGGCCGGTACTCCATGGTGATCATCTGCCCGTGCTGCAACACCCGGACCGCGGCCCAGCCGTGCCGCCGGGCCAGCTCCTCGGCGCGCTCGACGCGGAGCCCGGCGTACCCCTCCGCGTCCACGCCCCCCGCGTCCGCCCCCGCGTCGTCCGACCCCGTCATCGCGCCTCCCCAGGCCCCTGCCCCCGGACGTACGCTGGAATCGTAGCCCGTACCCGCGCGGCCCGGAGGTGATCGGCGATGCGCACTACCACCCCACGACGGTGGCGCAGCGGTACCGAGCCCGTCAACGCGCGCAGCGACCTCAAGCTCCGGTACCTGTTGTCGCTCACCTTCACTCCGCTCTTCCTGCTGGGCACCGTGGGCTTCGCCCTCTGGGCGGCCGCCTCCCCGGTCGACGGCGCCCCCAGCCGGGGCACGCTCACCGGCTTCGCCATCGCCCTCGGTGTGCTCACCCTGTTCGCCGCCGTCGATCTCGTGGTGGTGGTCCGGCGTCGCCGGACCGAGCTCTGACGCGGTGTCTCCCACGGAGTGGGAAGTCGGCCCGGCCGACTTCCCACTCCCGCTTCCCACTCCCGCTTCCCACTCCCCGCAGCAACCGTCAGCGGTTGCCGACCGCCTGCTTCACCAGCGTTCGCCCGAAGTCCCACATCAGGCCGTTCCCCCGGTGCGCCTCGTCCATGATCTCGGTGAAGGCGTCCATGAACCGGTCCACGTCGCGATCGGTGATGATCAGCGGCGGGATCAGCTTGATCACCTCCAGGTGGTCCCCGGACACCTGGGTCAGGATCCGGTGCCGCTGCAGCAGCGGGACGACCACCATCTGCGCGAACAACCCCTTGCGGGCCGCCTGCAGGGCCGTCCAACCGGTACGCAGCTTCAGTGACTTGGGGCGGCCGAACTCGATGCCGATCATCAGCCCGCGGCCGCGCACGTCGGCGAGCAGCTCGTACGTGTCGACCAGCGCGGACAGCCGTTCGCGGAACCGGTCGCCCACCTGCCGGGCGTTCTCCACCACCTTCTCCTCGCGCATCACCTCCAGGGTCGCCAGCCCGGCGGCCATCGCCTGGGCGTTGGACCCGAAGCTGGCCGAGTGCACCAGCACCCGGTCCATCGAGGAGTACACCTTCTCGAAGATCCAGCCCTTGCCGAGCGTCGCCCCGACCGGCACGTACCCGCCGGAGAGCGCCTTGGCCGCGCACACCAGGTCGGGGAGCACGCCCTCCTCGCTCTGGTAGGCGAAGAACTCGCCGGTGCGCCCGATCCCGGTCTGCACCTCGTCGCAGATCAGCAGCGCCTTGTGCTCGTGCAGCAGCTCCTGGGCCGCCCGCAGCCAGCCCGGCGGCGGCGCCTGGACGCCCTTGCCCTGGATCGGCTCGACGATCAGCGCCGCCACGTCGCCGCGCTTCAGCTCCTTGGCCAGCGCGCCGAGGTCGCCGAGCGGGACGGCGGTGTCCGGCAGCAGCGGGTCGAAGCCCTTGCGGAAGCCGCTCTCCCCGTTGACCGAGAGCGAGCCGGTGGTCAGCCCGTGGAAGGCGTGGTCGGCGTAGAGGATCCGCTTGCGTCCGGTGGCGTACCGGGCGAACTTGAGCGCCGTCTCGACCGCCTCGGTGCCGCTGTTGCCGAAGAACACCCGGTCCAGCCCCGGCGCGTACGACAGCAGCCGCTCGGCCAGCAGTCCGGGCAGCGGCGAGCAGTCGAAGCGGACCAGGTCCGGCAGGTCCAGGTCCATCACCTGCTGGATCGCCGAACGGACCACCGGGTGGTGGCGGCCCAGCGCGAAGATGCCGAAGCCGGCCAGCATGTCGAGGTACTCGTTGCCCTCGGCGTCGTAGAAGTACTGCCCCTCGGCGCGGTCGTAGTACTTGTCGAAGCCGATGGTGCGGAGCATCCGCGGCAGCTGCGGGTTGAGGTGGCGGCTGTGCAGCTCGTAGCGCTCCCGGCCGCGGTCGGCGAGGAGCGCGGCGAGGTCGAAGGCGGGGCGGTCTGGGTCAGCCGGCATGGCGCGGGTTCGCTCCTCGGGTCGGTAGCAGGTTCTTGGCGAAGACGGCGGTCTGGGCGGCGACCCCGGTGCCGGTCAGCCCGGCCTCCTCGAGGATCTCGCCGCGCGAGGCGTGCCCGAGGAACTCCTGCGGCAGGCCCAGCACGCGCACCGGCACGTCCACGTCGGCGTCGCGCAGCGCCTGGGAGACGGCCGAACCCACACCGCCGGTCCGGCCGTTGTCCTCCACGGTGACGACCAATCGGTGGGCGGCGGCGAGTTCGGGCAGCACCGGGTCGACCGGCTTGACCCAGCGCGGGTCGACCACGGTGGCGGTGAAGCCCTCGGCGAGCAGCAGCCGGGCGGCGTCCAGGCAGGCGGAGGCGGTGGTCCCGACCGCGACCAGCAGGATCTCCGGCTCGGCGCCGGTGCGCAGCAGGACGTCCGTCCCGCCGATCCGTTCGACCGCCGCGACGGCCGGTCCGACGTTCCCCTTGGGGAAGCGCACCACGGTGGGGGCGTCCTCGACCGCGACGGCCTCGCGCAGCTGGGCCCGGAGCTGGTCGGCGTCGCGCGGGGCGGCCAGCCGCAGCCCCGGGACGACCTGGAGGATCGACATGTCCCACATGCCGTTGTGCGAGGCGCCGTCCGGCCCGGTCACCCCGGAGCGGTCGAGCACGAAGGTGACGCCCAGCCGGTGCAGGGCGACGTCCATCAGGACCTGGTCGAAGGCCCGGTTGAGGAAGGTCGCGTAGACCGCGACCACCGGGTGCAGCCCTCCGGTGGCCAGCCCGGCGGCGCTGGTGACGGCGTGCTGCTCGGCGATCCCGACGTCGAAGGTCCGTTCCGGGTACGCCTTGGCCCACGGGCCCAGTCCCACCGGTTGGAGCATCGCCGCGGTGATCGCCACCAGGTCGGGCCGCTCGGCGCCGAGTTCGACGAGCTCCTCGCCGAAGACGGAGGTCCAGGAGACCCCGGCGCTGGGCGAGATCGGCAGGCAGGTGTACGGGTCGATCGGGTTGACGGCGTGGAAGCGGTCGGCCTCGTCCTGCTCGGCGGGCCGGTACCCGCGCCCCTTGACGGTCAGGCAGTGCACGATGACCGGGCCGCCGAAGTTGCGGGCCTGGCGCAGCGCCTGTTCGACCGCGCCCACGTCGTGGCCGTCGATCGGCCCGAGGTACTTCAGCCCGAGGTCCTCGAACATGCCCTGCGGGGCGAAGGCGTCCTTGAACCCCTTCTTGGCGCCGTGCAGCGCGTCGAAGATCGGCTGGCCGACCAGCGGGGTGCGCTGCAGCGCCTCCTTGCCGAGGGCGAGGAAGCGCTCGTAACCCCGGGTGGTGCGCAGGGTGGCCAGGTGGTTGGCCAGACCGCCGATGGTCCTGGCGTAGGAGCGCTCGTTGTCGTTGACGACGATGACCAGCGGCCGGTCGCGCGCCTCGGCGATGTTGTTGAGCGCCTCCCAGGCCAGCCCTCCGGTGAGCGCGCCGTCGCCGATCACCGCGACGGTGTGCCGGTCGTGCTGGCCGAGCAGCTGGGCGGCCTTGGCCAGCCCGTCGGCGTAGGAGAGCGCGGTGGAGGCGTGCGAGTTCTCGACCAGGTCGTGTTCGGACTCGGCGCGTGAGGGGTAGCCGGACAGCCCGCCGCGCGTGCGCAGCTTGGAGAAGTCCTGGCGGCCGGTGAGCAGCTTGTGGACGTAGCTCTGGTGCCCGGTGTCGAAGACGATCCGGTCGTACGGCGAGTCGAACACCCGGTGCAGCGCGATGGTCAGCTCCACCACGCCGAGGTTCGGGCCGAGGTGGCCGCCGGTGCGGGTGACGGCGTCGATCAGGAAGTCGCGGATCTCGTCGGCCAGCAACGGGAGTTCGACCGCGGGGAGCTTGCGCAGCTCGGCCGGGGACGTGACGCGGGAGAGCAGTGACATGGGTACACCTCACGACTCGAAGTGGTGCGGTGGTGCCCCCGCCGCTGGGGGCGGGGCCGGCCCGGGCAGCACGGCCCGGGCCGGACGGGAGCCCTGCCGGGCTCAGCGCCCGCGGTTGGCGCCGACGGTCTCGGTGATGGCGCGCAGCGACTGCTGGAGCGAGCCCATGGTCGCCAGGACGGCGGTCGGCTCGTAGCCGCAGTGGGCCATGCAGTTCTCGCAGCGCGGGTCCTTGCCGCGGCCGTACTTGCTCCAGTCGGTCTTCTCGACCAGCTCGCGGTAGGTCGGCACGTAGCCGTCGGCCATCAGGTAGCAGGGCCGCTGCCAGCCGAACAGCGAGTAGTTGGGGATGCCCCAGGGGGTGCACTCGAAGTCGGCCTTGCCCTCCAGGAAGTCCAGGAAGAGCGGGCTGTGGTTGAGACGCCAGCGGCGCCGGTTGCCGCCGGCGAAGGCCTTGCGGAACAGTTCCCGGGTCTGCTCGACGCCGAGGAAGTGCTCCTGGTCGGGGGCCTTCTCGTAGGCGTAGGCCGGGGAGATCATCATCTCGTCCACCTTCAACTCGTCGTTGAGGTAGTCGAGGACGTCGATGACGGTCTGCGCGGTGTCGGTGTTGAAGAAGGTGCTGTTGGTGGTGACCCGGAAGCCGCGCCGTTTGGCCTCCTTGATCGCGGCCACCGCCTCGTCGAAGGTGCCCTCCTTGGCCACCGACTCGTCGTGCCGCTCGCGCAGGCCGTCGATGTGCACGGCGAAGGTGAAGTAGGGCGAGGGCTTGAACTTGTCGATCTTCTTGCGCAGCAGCAGCGCGTTGGTGCAGAGGAAGACGTACTTGCGGCGCTCGACCAGTTGCCGGACGATCTCGTCGATCTGCGGGTGCATCAGCGGCTCGCCGCCGGCGATCGAGACCATCGGGGCACCGGACTCCAGGACCGCGCCGACCGCCTGGGCGACGGGCATCCGCTGCTTGAGGACGCCCGCGGGGTGCTGGATCTTGCCGCAGCCCTCGCAGGCGAGGTTGCAGGCGAAGAGTGGTTCCAGCTCGACGATCAGCGGGAACTTGTCCCGCCGCTTGAGCAGCTTCTGCTGCATCAGGTAGGTGCCGACCCGCACGGTCTGGCGCAACGGCATGGCCATGGCTAGCTCGCCTCCTGGGGGAGCGTCGAGGATGTGGGGTGGTTCAGGTCTGCGGAGCCGGTCGCGGGCTCCTGCCGGTACCAGTCGACCAGGGCGGGTACCGTCGCCCGCAGGGTCCGCCAGGCGCGCACCCCGGCCGGGAGGGTGCCGGGCCGCAGCAGTTCGCGCTCGGGGGTGTCCACCACCACCCGCAGGACGGCGACCGGGAGCACCGGACGGACCTCCCGCAGCGCGGCCAGCACGGCGGCGGCCTCCATGTCGACGGCGAGCGCGCCCTGGAGGTGCAGGGCCCGCCGCTCGATGCCGCGCACCACGTGGTCGGCGGTGTGGTGCACCCCGGTGTGCGCGGTCAGTCCGTGCACCTTGAGCGCCCGGGCCAGTTCCGGCCCGGAGTCGACCGGGTACAGGTGGCCCTCCGCGTCGCGCACCCCGTCGGCGGCGACCACGTCGCCCGGCGCCACGCCCGGGCCGACGGCGGCGCCGAAGCCGGCCACCACGACGGCGCCGTACCCGCCCGGCGCGGAGCCGAGCAGCCGCCGGACGGCCAGCCCGGCCCGCCGCCGGCCGACCCCGGTGCGCACCAGCACCGGGGGGCCGCCGGCGGCGCCGCGCCAGTCACCGCCGCGCAGGGCCCACACCTCGGGGCCCAGGGCGCAGAGCACGAGCAGCGGGGCGGTGGTCACCGCGCCGCCCCGATCGCCGGGGCACCGCTCGACCCCGTCCTGCCCGGGGCGCCGTGGAGGTAGCGGCCGAGCGCGGTGATGGGGAAGACCAGTCGGTACAGGTGGTAGTTGATGGAGAAGTCCCACGGGAACCCGGTGCCGGTGAACTGCGGTTCGTCCCAGGTGCCCTCGGGCAGCTGGGTGCGCACCAGCCAGTCCACGCCGCGCTCCACCGCCGGGTTGGCCCGGCCGTCCGGGCCCTCGCCGGCGGCGAGCAGCGCCATCAGCGCCCAGGCCGTCTGGGAGGCGGTGGACTCACCCCGCCCGGCCCAGCGCTCCGGGTCGTCGTAGGAGCGCATGTCCTCGCCCCAGCCGCCGTCGGCGTTCTGCCGGTCCTCCAGCCAGCGCACCGCCCGGCGGATCGCCGGGTGCTCGTCCGGGACGCCGGCCGCGACCAGTGCGGGCAGCACCGAGCCGGTGCCGTAGATGTAGTTGGTGCCCCAGCGGCCGAACCAGGAGCCGTCCGCCTCCTGGTTGCGCAGCAGCCACTCGATGCCGCGCCTGGTCCGCGGGTCCCGGGCCCGGCCGGTCTCGGCGAGCATCTCCACCACGTGGGCGGTGACGTCGGCGGACGGCGGGTCGACCACCTCGCCGAAGTCGCAGAACGGCAGCTTGTTGGGCAGCAGGCTGGTGTTGTCGACGTCGAAGGCGCCCCAGGCGCCGTTCTTGGACTGCATGCCGAGGTTCCAGAGCACGCCGCGCTCCACCGCCGCCTCGACCCTGGCCGGGTCGGGGTGGGCGACCCGCCGCAGCGCGAGCACCACCTCGGCGGTGTCGTCGATGTCGGGGTAGGTGTCGTTCTCGAACTCGAAGGCCCAGCCGCCGGGTGGCAGCGAGGGCCGCTGGACGGCCCAGTCTCCGCGCTTGCGGATCTCCTCGCCGAGCATCCAGTCGACCGCGGACACCAGCGCCGGGTGGTCGGCCGGCACCCCGCCGTCGACCAGCGCGATGGTGGCCAGGCAGGTGTCCCAGACCGGGGACTGGCAGGCCTCCATCCAGCGCATGCCGTCCTCGGTGTGCACGGTGAAGCGGTCGAAGGAGGCGAGCCCGGCCTTCATCACCGGGTGCTCCAGCTCGTAGCCCTCCAGGTGCAGGGCGATCAGTGAGTAGACGGCGGGGGGCTGGATGCCGCCCCAGCACCCGTCGGCCTCCTGCCGTTCGACGATCCAGCGGCAGGCCTGGGAGATGGCGAGGCGGCGCAGCGGCCGGAAGGCCCGGCGGTGGTAGGCGTGCAGTGCCTTGTCGAGGCGTTCGAACAGGCCGTCCCAGCTGGTGGCCGGGGCGAGCGGCCGCTCGGGGAAGGGGTTGTCCGGGTCGGTGTGCAGCTCGGTGAGCTGGAAGGGGGCCGGACGGACCGGCCGGTGGGCCGAGACGATGGTCAGCGGGACGATGGTCTGCCGGGCCCAGCAGCCGAACGCGTAGATGTTCAGCGGCAGCCACTTCGGCAGGAAGATGATCTCCGGCGGCATCTCCGGCAGCCGCTCCCAGGGCCACCAGCCGAAGAGCGCGAGCCAGATCCGGGTGAACACCCGGGCGGCCGCGATGCCGCCGGCCGAGCGGACGTAGCGCGCGGCGGCCAGCATGTGCGGGGCGTCCGGGTCGTCGCCGGCCAGTTTGAGGGCGACGTACGCCTCGACCGTGGTGGACAGCTCGGGCGGCCCGCCGTGGAAGGTGGCCCAGGTGCCGTCCTCCCGCTGCTGCGAGCGGATCCACTCGGCGGTGGCCCGGGTCTGGTCCTCGGTCCTGATGCCCAGGAACTGGCGCAGCAGTAAGTCCTCGGCGTCCATGGTGACGTTGGTCTCCAGGTCGCCCTTCCACCAGCCCTCGGAGGACTGCAGCGAGAGCAGGTGGGTGGTCGCGCGCGCCAGGGCCTCGCGCGCGTCGGCGGGCCGGAGAGCCGCTTCACCGGCCGGCCGGAGCTGGTCGGTGTCCTCGGGCTCCCACCGTCCGGTGCCCAGCAGGCCCGGGGGGCGGTCGCCCACCGCGACCGGCTCGGAATCGTACTCAGGGTCGAGCCGGCCGTCCGCGGTTGCTGTCAACGTAACGTCACCTCTCTCGTACCACCACGAATTCGGCGAGTGCGACGAAGTGCTCGCGCACCTCGTCGGACATGGGCACCTCGTCCAGGGCGGCGAGGGCAGTCGTGTGCTGGCGGCGGGCCTCCTCCCGGGTCCAGGCCCGGCCGCCGGCCTCCTCGATCAGCGCGGCCCGGGCGGCGAGCTCGGGCTCGCTCTCCTCGCCGCGGCCCTTCGGGTCCGCCAGTTCCTCGGCCAGCCGGCGCGAGGCCCGGCCGCCCTCGGCCAGCGCGGCCGCGACCGGCAGGGACTTCTTGCGCTGGCGCAGGTCGCCCCAGTGCGGCTTTCCGGTGACCTCGGTGGCGCCCCAGATGCCGAGCAGGTCGTCCACCGCCTGGAAGGCCAGGCCCAGGTGGTGGCCGTAGCGCTGGAGCGCGTCGGAGACGTTGTCGTCGGCCCCGGCCAGCACCGCGCCGATCGCCGAGGCGGCGGCCAGCAGCGCCGCCGTCTTGCCGCCCTCCATCTCCAGGCACTCGGCGACGGTGACGCTGTCGCGCTGTTCGAAGGCGACGTCCATGGCCTGGCCGTCGATCAACCGGCGGGTCGCCGTGGTGAGCAGTCGGACGGCGCGGGCGGCGTCGGTGGCGCCGGCGCCGCCGGTGACCGCGGCGTCCAGCAGGACCTCGGTGCCGAGCGTGGCCAGGGCGTCGCCGACCAGGATGGCCTGGGCCGGTCCGAAGACCGTCCAGGCGGTGGCCCGGTGCCTCCGGGTCTCGTCACCGTCCATCAGATCATCATGGAGGAGGGAGAAGTTGTGCACCAGTTCAACGGCGACCCCACCGGGCACGCCCGCCTCGGCCGGCGCGCCGGTCGCCCGGGCGGAGAGCAGCGCCAGCGCGGGCCGCACGGCCTTGCCGCCGTCCCCCTGCACCGGGGTGCCGTCCCGGTCGATCCAGCCGAAGTGGTACGCCGCGACGGTGTCCATCGGTGCGGCCAAACGGGCGACGGCGGCCCGCAGCGGCGGGGTGCAGAGCGTACGGCTGCGGGCGAGCAGCTCCGGCACCGAGACCGGTTCGGCGTGCGCCGTGCCTCCGACGGCGAAGCCGGTGCGTGACTCCACGTGCGTTCCCTCTCCCTCGTGGTGCCGGACCGCACGGGGCGGCCGGGTGCTGTCGGTGCGGCTGGTGTCGATGGTGATGGCGGCGGTGGTGCCGGTGGTGCTGCTGAGGCGAACGGTCCCGGTACGGTCGGCCCGGCCGATCGAGCCGATCGGTCCGATGCGGCCGACAGTACGCCCGTCGGCTCTGGCGGGCTCTCCGGCCGAGGGGCCCGCCGTCACCTGGGCCACCTCCCGTCGCCGCGGTCCACCGGCACCCGGGCGCCCGCCGCGGCGAGCGCGGCGTCGGCGGCCGCGTGGCCGCTGCGCACGGCGCCCTCCATCGTCGCGGGCCAGCCGGTGGCCGTCCACGAGCCGGCCAGCAGCAGGCCCGGGACGGCCGTCGCGGCCGCGGGGCGCAGTGCGGCGGTGCCGGGGGCGCCGTCGAAGGTGGCGGTGCGCTCCCTGGTGACGAAGAAGTCCAGCACCTCGGCGCCTGCGGCGGCCGGCAGCAGCCGGGCCAGCTCGGGCAGGTAGCGGCGGCGCAGTTCGGCGACCGGCAGGTCGATCTCGTCCTGGACGGCGGACTGCGAGAGCGCGAGGTACTGGGCGCCGGGGTGGGCCCGGCCCAGGGAGGTGCCGGCCAGGCCGGAGTGGGTGGTGCGGTCGAACACCCACTGGACCGGGGAGCCGAGCGCGGCGAAGAAGGGCCGGCGCAGCACCCTGCGGTCGTAGACCACGTGGACGTTGAGGATCGGGGCGGTGCCGAAGTCGGCCGGCCGCTGGGACACGGCGCCGGGCGGCAGCAGGTCGGCTGCGGTGTCCTGGGCGCCGGCCAGCACGACGGTGTCCGCGGTGAGCAGCTCACCGCCCTCCAGCCGGACGGCGTGTTGGGGCGTGGCGGGCTTGAGTTCCGCGACCCGGGCGCGCAGCCGCACGTTCACGCCGGCGCGCTCGAGTTCGGCGAGCGCCCGGTCGTGGTGGATCACGCCGAGCGGGACCGCGGCGATGCCGATGTCGGCGGCGCCCGGGTCGGAGAGCAGACCGGTCTTGAACACCTTGGCGGCGAGTGCCAGCGACACCTGGTCGGCCCGGGCGTTCAGGGTGGCGACGCCGACCAGGTCCCACAGCGCGGCCGTGGTGGCCTCGTTCTGCCCGTTGCGGCACAGCCACTCGCCGAAGGACAGCCGGTCCAGCGCCGGATCGTCGAGGTCCAGGCCCTTGAGGGCGAGCGCGCCGCGGACCACCCGGGCGCGGTCGGCCGGCGACAGGTGCGGGTAGCGGGCGAGGCTGGCGGCCAGGTGGAGCGGGACGGGCAGGCCGGCCCGGCGCAGCCGGCCGAGGGTGCGCACCGGGGCCGTGTCCGGGCCGGTGACCGAGAGCACCGGGACGTCCAGGCGGTCCTGGAGGTGGGTCATCCGGGTCGCGCCGAGGCGCTCCAGCAGGCCGCGGTAGGCGGTGCAGCAGCGCAGGAAGACGTGCTGGCCGTTGTCGACGGTCAGCTCGCCGCGCTGGAAGGAGAAGGCCAGGCCGCCGAGCCGGGGGCGCCCCTCGGCCAGGGTGACGTCGTGACCGGCCTCGGCCAGTCGCAGCGCGGCGGTGATGCCGGCCAGGCCGCCGCCGACCACCACGGCGGCCGGGCGCGCGGCATCGGCTCGCCCGGTCATCGGCCCTCCCCCTCGAAGTCGCTGGACCGCGCGGCGATCGCCGTACCCGGCATGCCGTCGGTCGGCGCCGTCGTCGTCGGCGCGGTCGTGGTCAACGTGGTCAACACGGCTCTACCCGGATGTGATTCCCCGCTGACACAGCGTGACAGAACTGTGGCAAGAATCAAGAACGCCCCCCGGCGAGCCCGGAAAGCGCCACGTACGCCTTCTCCCAGCCCGGCAGCGACACCCGGCCGCGCAGCACCGACTCCGGGTCGGCGGCGATCCGGCCGAGCAGCCGGTGGTAGATCCCGGCCATCGCGGCGGTGCAGGCCCGGCTGCGTCGGTCGAGCATCGGCAGCAGCCGCAGGCCCTCCTCGAACGCGGCCTGGGCGCGGGCCGCCTCGAAGGCCACCAGCCCGGTGAAGTCGGCGCCGACCGGCGGCTTGGACAGCGCGAAGCCCTGCTCGCAGCCGAACCGGACGAGGTCCTCGGTGGGCAGGTAGGTGCGGCCGTTCAGGGCGTCCTCGCGCAGGTCGCGCAGGATGTTGGTGAGCTGCAGGGCCAGGCCCAGGGTGTCCGCGTACCGGGCCCCGAGCTCCGGGTCCTCGCAGCCGTACACGCCCAGCGAGAGCCGGCCGATCGCCCCGGCCACGCAGCGGCAGTAGACCTTCAGCTCCTCGTACGTCTGGTACTCGGCGCCCTTGAGGTCCATCTCCACGCCGTCGATCAGCTCGTCGAAGCCGCCGAGCGGGATCGGGAAGCGCCGGGCCGCGTCGGCCAGCGCGACCTTGATCGGGTCGGTGTCGTCCTCGGCGACCACCCCGGAGCGGACCTCGTCCACCAGTTCCCGGGTGCGCAGCAGCGCCTCGGCCTTGCGGTCGTCCGGGAGGTCGCCGTCGCCGATGTCGTCCACCCGGCGGGCCAGGGCGTACAGGGCCGACATGGCCAGCCGCTTGGGCTCGGGCAGCAGTCGGATGCCGTAGCTGAAGTTGCGCGCCTGCATGCCGGTGACTGCCTCGCAGTACCGGTACGCCGCCATGACCTGGGCCGACGCCAGTGGTGATGCCGCCACTCGGGCGTTCACCTTCCCTTCGCGAAGATGGCCGCCGCCTTCGCTGCGAGGCGGCGCTTGTCCGGCTTCGCCCGCCGGGCGAGCACGTCGTACCCGGCGTCCTCGACGGCTGCCAGGGCCGCGTAACCGCCGGCGGTGAATCCCGCCAGGAGCAGTCGAAGCCTCCCCCGAACCGTACCTACCAGAGGTGCGCCGCGGTCGAGCAGGGTACGGGCCCGTTCGACCTCGAAGGCGATCAGTTCCCGCACCGCTCCGTTCGCGCTCGGGGCGGCGAGGTCGGCCTCGGTGACGCCGAAGCGGTCCAGGTCCTCGGTGGGCAGGTAGATCCGGCCGCGGGACAGGTCCTCGGCCACGTCCTGCACGTGCTCGACCACTTGGAGGCCGCTGCAGACCGCGTCCGACAGCGCGATCCGCTCGGGGGTGGAGGTGCCCGCGATGGCCAGCACCAGGCGGCCGACCGGGTCGGCGGAGAGCGTGCAGTAGCCGATCAGGTCGTCGTAGGTGGCGTAGCGGGCCGTGGTCTGGTCCACCCGGTTGGCCTCGATCAGACGGCGGAACGGCTCGGGCGTGAGGCACCGCCGCTCGACCATCGGGACCAGCGCCCGCAGCAGCGGATGGCGGGGCCGGTCCGCGCCGCCGCCGTGCAGGGCGGTCTCGAAGACCCGGTCGAGGTCGCGCTCCAGCCCGTCGAGCAGGGCGAGCCGGAAGGCGACCTCCTGCGGCGTCGGCGGGCCCGGCTGGTCCGAAGGGGTGGCGGGGGGCGGCTGGTCGACCCCGAGCAGGGCGGCGGTGCCGGCCGGGTCGGCCAGGTCGCCGTCGCCGGTGTCGTCGACCAGCCGGGCGAAGCCGTAGACCCTCATCAGGTCCTCGCGCCAGGCCGCGGGCACGAAGAACGGGGCGACCGGGAAGTTCTCCGCGCCCGCCTTCTCCAGGGTCTGTCCCACGGAAGGGTCCACCGGCGTATCTCTGGGCTGGGCCGAAGCCGACACTGCAGTCACTCCCCCGTTCTACACCGCTGGGTACCACCGGTCCGACTCGGACACGCGTCCGAGCGCGGGCGTCACGTACGGCACACCACCCCCGCGCCTTACAGCCTGACACCACGGGCCGCGCCCGAGAAGAGCGCCCCGCCCGGCGGCGGTGGCGCTCACCCCCGCGGCGGCGGGCCACCCGGGGGACCGCAGGCACGCACGCCGAAGGGCCGGCTCCGGAGTATTCCGGGGCCGGCCCTCCACCGCCAGCGGATTCCGGTGCGGCGCTACGGGCGCTCGCCGCGCTCGTAGCGGCCGACGACCTCGTCGGTCGGACCGTCCATGACCAGCTCGCCGGCCTCGATCCAGATGGTCCGCTCGCAGACCTCGCGGATCGAGTTGTTGTCGTGGCTGACCAGGAAGACCGTACCGGCCGAGCCGCGCAGCTCGTCGATGCGGCGCTTGCTGCGCTGCTGGAAGGCCTGGTCACCGGTGGCCAGGGCCTCGTCGATCAGCAGCACGTCGTGGGTCTTGGCGGCGGCGATCGAGAACCGCAGGCGGGCACCCATGCCGGAGGAGTAGGTGCGCATCGGCAGGGAGATGAAGTCGCCCTTGTCGTTGATGCCGGAGAAGTCGACGATCTCCTGGTAGCGCGCCTTCACCTGGGCCGGGGTCATGCCCATCGCCAGGCAGCCCAGGACGACGTTGCGCTCGCCGGTGAGCTCGTTCATCAGGGCCGCGTTGACACCCAGCAGCGAGGGCTGGCCGTTGGTGTAGATGCCGCCCTTCTCGGTCGGCAGCAGGCCCGCGATGGCGGCCAGCATGGTCGACTTGCCGGAGCCGTTGGAGCCGATCAGGCCGATCGCCTCGCCCTTGTACGCGGTGAAGCTGATGCCCTTCACCGCGTGCACCTCGCGCACGCCGGCGGCGCGCTTGCGGCTGAGGATGCGGCTCAGCGCCGAGGTGGCGCTGCCCTTGCCGGAGCCGGCGCCGTGCACCCGGTAGACGATGTGCACGTCGTCGACGACGACGGTGGGCTCGCGGGCGACCTTGGTGTCCGCGATGGTGTCGCGCTTGCTCAGATCGGTGTCAGCCACGGCCGTACTCCTCCTCGGCCTTCCAGAAGAAGACGTATCCGACGACGAAGATGCCGACACCCCAGGCAAGGCCGTACGCCCACTGGTGCGGCGGCAGCGACTGGTGCACGGACTGGTGCTTGTTGTAGATGACCGGCGCGAGGGCGTGCCGGAGCAGGTTCATGTAGACCGAGGCCGGGTTGATGTTGCAGATCACCTGGATGTAGTGCGGCCACCCGGAGACCCGGTCCTGGATGCTGAACATCACGCCGGACAGGAACATCCAGGCCCGCATCACGAACGGGATCAGCTGGGAGATGTCGCTGGTCTTGGCGCCGATCCGGGCGAAGATCAGCGAGACGCCGGTGTTGAACAGCGTCTGCAGGAGCAGCGCCGGGATGACCAGCACCCAGGTCTTGCCCGGCTTGATGCCCGCCGCCAGCACGGTGACGACCAGCACCACCATCGAGATCAGCAGCTGCTGAAGCTGGATCACGGTGAAGGCGATCGGCAGGCTGGCGCGCGGGAAGTGCAGCGCCCGGATCAGGCCCAGGTTGTCGGAGATCGCCCGGGTGCCGGACTGCACCGCGTTCTGGGTGAACTGGAAGACGAAGACGCCGATGCAGAGCCAGGCGATGTAGGTGTTCCCGGGGAAGCCCTCCTTGCTGGCCAGGATGACGCCGAAGACCAGGTAGAACACGCCGCAGTTGAGCAGCGGGGTCACGACCTGCCACAGCTGGCCCAGCTTGGCGTCCGTGTACTGGGCCACCAGGCGGGCGGTGGCGAACGCCCAGATGAAGTGGCGCCGGGCCCAGAGCTGCTTGGTGTACGCGAACAGACCCGGTCGGGCACCGCTCACCGACAGCCCGTACTTGTCCGCAAGCTGCTTGGGGGTCAGGCCCGCGTCCGCCCCCGTCGGGGCTGAGAGGCTGACGGGTTCACTCACTGTCGACACATTCGTCCTTCACGCGGGATCGGTCGGGGCGGCCGGTCGGCGGGGGGTCCGCCGGCCTTGCGCCGATGGGGATCCACAGGGATCACGGGGGGAGTCCGGCCGGTAAGTGGTCACCAGCCGTGGCGATCGAGCACCTGATCAAATCAGATGATCGGAGGTCGTCCCATCTTGGTCAGTCGCCAGACGGTACGCCATCGCATGGGCCTCCGCTGACCGCAGGGCTCGCGGAAGCCCGCCCGGAAACCGCCGAGCCAGGCCTTCAGTCCCTCGGCGGAGGGACGTCGGGCCAGGGTCAGCAGGAACCAGGTTCCCAGATAGAGAGGCACCAACGGGGCCGGAAGGTTCCGCCTCGCGAGCCAGACCCTGTTACGGGCCACGTTGTGGAAGTAGGCGGCGTGCCGGGCCGGCGAGGTGGCCGGGTGGTGCAGCACCACGTCCGCCCGGTAGTCGATGGCCCAGCCCGCGTCCAGCGCGCGCCACGCGAGGTCGGTCTCCTCGTGGGCGTAGAAGAACTCGGCGGGCAGCTGCCCGGCCTGCTCGAACACCGTGCAGCGCACCGCGCTCGCGCCGCCCAGGAAGGTGGTCACCCGGGAGGAGCGCATCGGGTCGCTGGCGCGCAGCCGGGGGACATGCCGGCGCTGGGTGACCCCGGTGTCCGGGTCCTCGATCCGGAACGAGACGATGCCCAGCTCCGGATCGGCCGTGAAGGCCTCGCGCAGCAGCCGGGCCGAGTCGGTGCGCGGCAGCAGCCCGTCGTCGTCCAGGAAGAGCACGGCGTCCACGTCCCGGCCGTTGGGCCCGAACAGCTCGATGCCGACGTTGCGCCCGCCCGGGATGCCGAGGTTCTCCGGCAGCACGACGCTGCGCACGCCCTCCGGCAGCGGGGGCAGCTCGGCGCCCTGGCCGACCACGGCGATCTCGACGGCCGGGCCCTCCTGGGCGCGGACGGACTCGATCAGGGCGGCCAGCTCGGCGGGGCGGTTGCCCATCGTGATGATGACGGCGCCGAGGCGGAAGCGCTCCGCCGCGGTGGCCGGGCCGGACGTCGCGGGGGTGGTGGAAGTGGTCATCGCAACCTGCTCGAAAGGACGATGCTCAACAGGTGGAGCACGGTCTGCAGCATGGCGATCGCCGCCAGCACCACGACCGCGAGCCGGGTGAGGAACAGCCCGCCGTGGACGGCATCGGCGGTCCCGGCCGCCAGGATGAACAGCGAGGCCTCGACCGCGCCGACCAGGCGGTGGAACTTCAGGAAGGACGCCGCGCGGCGGGCCTTGGCGACCGAGGACGAGCGCGGCACCGAGGCGCTGTCCTCGACGGCCGTCATGCCGCTGCGGGCCCGGGCCACGTCCACCAGGTCCGTCTCGGACTTGATCAGGATGGCGCCGAGGGCGGCCAGCGTGCCCAGGAACGCCCACTCCCAGTGGGAGCCGTGGCCCTCGCGGTGCAGCAGGTCGGTGGCGCGCAGGCCGAGGCCGGTCAGCAGCGCCGCCTCGGACATGTAGTGGCCGACCCGGTCCAGGTAGACGCCGGTGAGCGAGGTCTGCCGGCGCCAGCGGGCGACCTCGCCGTCCACGCAGTCCAGCAGCAGGTAGACCTGGATCAGCAGGGCGCCCAGGACCGCCCCGGCGATGCCGGGGACGACCAGCGCGGCACCGGCCAGGATGCCGGTGAACATCATCAGGTACGTCAGGCCGTTGGGCGTGATCGCCGTCATGGTGGACAGCACGCGGGTGATCCGCAGCGAGATCTTCCGCATGTACAGGCGTCCGGCCCAGTGCTCGGCGCTGCGGCGCTGGAGCATGCCCTCGGGGTGGATCACCGCGCGCAGTTCCTCGATCGAGGGCCGGCGGGTCAGGTCCACCGGGGGCCGCGCGCCTGCGGTGGAGGGGTCAGCTGTTGACGGCTTGGACATAGTCGGCGTACGCGTCCCTGATTGCGGAGGGGGAGAGGTCGAGGTGTTCCAGGATGGTGAAGCGCCCGGGGCGGGTGTTCGGAGCGTAGTGCACCGCCTCCGTGAACTCCGCTTCGGTGAAGCCGATCTGAGCTGCGGTCACCGGCAGCCCGTGGCTCGCCAGGCGTTCCACGATCAGACCGGTCAGCTCGCGCTCGCCCCGCAGGAAGCTGGCGAACGCTGCGCCGAGGCCCACCTGTTCGCCGTGCTGGGCGGAACGCTTGGGGTACAGCACGTCCAGGGCGTGCGAGATCTCGTGACAGGCACCCGAGGAGGGCCGGGTGCTGCCTGCGATGTTCATCGCGATGCCGGACAGTACCAGGGCTTCCGCGAGGGCCGTCAGGAGGTCCTGATCCTGCGTGTTCCCCGGGTGCCGCAGCAGGTTCTCGCCCGCCGAGCGGGCCATCGCCACGGCCAGCCCGTCCACCGGTTCGCCGGTGACGGCGTGCGACAACTCCCAGTCCGCGCAGGCGGAGATGTTCGAGACGACGTCCCCGACGCCGGCCGCCACGAAGCGCGGGGGCGCCTGCCGGATCACGTCCAGGTCGACGATGATGCCGATCGGGCTGGGCACCCCGTAGGAGCCCCGGCCGGCGTCGTTGTCGAGGGTGGAGACCGGCGAGCAGATGCCGTCGTGGGCGAGGTTGGTGGCGACGGCGACCACGGGCAGGCCGACCCGGGCGGCGGCGTACTTGGCCGCGTCGATGATCTTGCCGCCGCCGAGGCCGACGACCGCGTCGTAGTGCTTGCCGCGCATCTCCTCGGCGAAGCGCACCGCGCTGTCGAGGCTGCCGTCGTCCACGTTGTACCAGTCGGCGCCGGGCAGCGCGGGCTCCAGGCGCTCCCGCATGGCGGCCCCCGAGCCGTTGCTGATCGCCACCGCGATCCGGCCCGAGGCCGACAGCCGCTGGTCCGCGAGGATGCCGCCGAGCGCGTCCAGCGCGCCCGGGCGGATCTCCGCGAACAGCGGCGAGGGGACCAGTCGGGTCAGTACTGGCACGCGATCTCCCGCGCCTTCGCCAGGTCGTCGTGGTTGTCGACCTCGACCCAGGACACCTCGCCGATCGGCTGGACGTCGATCCGCAGGCCCCGGTCGACCATCTCCTGGTAGCCGTCCTCGTAGTACAGCTGCGGGTCGCGCTCGTAGGTGGCGCGCAGCGCGTCGGTCAGGTCGGCGGCGGCGGCGGGGTTGATCACGGTGACGCCGATGTACTCGCCGGTCGCCTCGGCCGGGTCCATCAGCTTGGTGATCCGGCGCATGCCGGCGACCGGGTCGACGACGACCTTCATCTCCTCGTCGGCGAGCTTCTTCACCGTGTCGAGGGCGAGGAGCACGCCGGGGGCCCGGCCCTCCTCGACGAGTCGCCGGTTCCCCTCCAGCACGGTGCGCTGGACGGAGGCCGGGTGGACGGTGTCGCCGTTGGCCAGCAGCAGGCCCTCGGAGAACAGCTCGCGGGCGCACCAGAGCGAGTAGGCGTTGTTCCACTCCTCGGCCTTGTCGTTCTCGACCAGGTGCAGCTTGACGCCGTACGCGCGCTCCAGCGCGTCCTTGCGGTCGTACACCGCCTCCTTGCGGTAGCCGACGACGATCGCCGCCTCGCGCAGTCCGACCTCGGCGAAGTTGCCCAGGGTGAGGTCCAGGACGGTCCGCTCCCCGTCGACCGGCACCAGCGCCTTGGGCAGGGTGTCGGTGTACGGGCGCAGCCGGCGGCCGGCGCCGGCTGCCAGAACGAGGCCGATCATGCGGGGTCTCCTGATCCGTCGTGCGTCGAGCTGTGCGCGCGGGATGTGCCGACGGGCCGGCGGCGCTGCGGTGCGCCGGAGCGGTGTCGGACCGGGCCCGGCGGCGGCGCGCCGGACCGGCACAGATCCGGGCAGCGTGTCGCTAGTGATGGTAGGCGACCCGGAACGATCCGCCCGAACGAGCCCGGTGGCGGTCAGGTGACGGTGGGGTGCCAGTGCCGTGATCGAACGCCCCCCGAACGCGTTCCGAACGGTTCTGCGAACGGAATGACCCTTCCGGGGAGGTCCCGGGACCTTCCACGCCCGGATCGGAACTCCTCCGGGTCATGATCCGCCCGGTTGTGCGTGGGACCCTTTCCGACCGCCACCCATACGGCAGACTGGAGCCCGACGCCGGCGCCGGTACCCCCGCTGTGTCCTCTGCACTCCGCCCGGTGCACACGACGCACCCGATGCTCCCGTTGCTCACGCTCCCGAAAGAGGCCTCATGCCCCAGAGTCTGCCGACCGAACCGACCCACTTCGACGCCGAGATCGACACCGGTCTCAACGTGGAGACAGACGTGGCGGTCGACCCGCGGGGCCTGTCCACCACCCCTGCGGGCACCCCTGCGGGCACCGAGATCCTGCTGGAGCTGGTCGACGACGAGGGCGTCACGATCGGTACCGCCGAGAAGCTCTGGGCCCACCAGCAGCCGGGCCGGCTGCACCGGGCCTTCTCGGTGTTCCTCTTCGACCGCCAGGGCCGGATGCTGCTGCAGCGCCGCGCCCTCGGCAAGTACCACTCCCCCGGCGTCTGGTCGAACACCTGCTGCGGGCACCCGTACCCGGACGAGCCGCCGTTCGTCGCCGCCGCCCGGCGCACCGCCGAGGAACTGGGCGTCGCACCGGCGCTGCTCTGCGAGGCGGGGACGGTCCGCTACGACCTGCCGGACGAGGCCTCCGGCCTGATCGAGCGGGAGTGGAACCACCTCTTCGTGGGCCTGGTCACCGCGCCGGTCGAGGCCAACCCGGACGAGGTGGACGACCACGCCTTCGTGACCGCGCAGGAACTGCGGGAGCTGCGGGCCGAGCGGCCGTTCTCGGTGTGGTTCGAGACGGTCTTCGACGCGGCGCTGCCGGGGATCCGGGAGATCGCCGGGCGGGACTGGTAGGGCCGGCGCGGGAGGCGTCTGCTCCGGCCGGGCGCGCCGCGCCGCGCCGGGCGCCGGAGGTCCCGCTCCGGCGGGCGCTCCCGCCGGGCGCCGGGCCGGCGGCCGTACCCCCTCGCGGGTGGCCGTCAGGGCGCCGGCTCCGGGGGGACGGGCAGCGACGCCCAGATGACCTTGCCGCCCTCCCCCGTGCGTTCGACGTCGCACACCCCGCCGGCCTGCAGGGTGACGCTCTTCACCAGCAGCAGGCCGCGGCCGCCGGTGCGGCCGGTGTCGGACTCCAGCGCCTTGGGCCGGTACGGGTCGCCGTCCTCGACGGACACCCGCACCCAGCCCCGCCGCACCGACAGCTCCGTGGTCACCTCGGGTGAGAGCTCGGCGGCGTGCGTCACCGCGTTGCTGACCAGCTCTGAGACGATCAGCAGCAGGTCGTCCACCAGCTCCTGGTAGCGGACGCCGGTCATGCCCTGGGCCAGCAGCCGGTCCCGTACCGCGTGGCGGGTCCGCGGCACGGAGGCCCCCTCGGCGGGCACCCGGAAGCGCCAGACCCCCTCGGCGGGGCCGTTGTGGCCGCCGCGTCTCGGCTCGGCCTCCGTCGTTCCGCTGCTCTGCTCCACGTTCAGCCGCCCTTCAGTCCGCGACCCGGGAATCAGGCGATCCGCTCATGGCGCCCTCGGTCCCCAGAGGCTAGGAGAGCGGTCGGCGCAGGCGTGGCACCGGCGACAACTTGCCCGTGTCGGATCGATTCGGACCGATGGCGATCGCATGCGGAGTCGAAACCGACCGCTCGCTTGGCGCTCACCGCCGCTTTCGGCCGCCGTTCGAGCAGTCCGGCGAGCTGTCCCGGCCACGCCGGCCGGTCCGGCCGGGCGGGACGTCCCCGTCGGCCAGGGGACGGGCGGGCCCGTCGGCCGCGGACCGGGGCGGCAGGCGGGGCGCTGCCGCCGCCGGGGACGAGGAAACGCAGGTGAGAAGCACTCCAGAACCCTGGTAATGTTCTCTCTGTCGCCGAGGGGGCGAGAGAAACTCCCCCGGAGCACACACCCCGTCCGGGTGGCGGAATGGCAGACGCGCTAGCTTGAGGTGCTAGTGCCCTTTATCGGGCGTGGGGGTTCAAGTCCCCCCTCGGACACAGCCGAATTCCCCGTGGGATCCGAAAGGAACCCGCGGGGAATTTCCTTTTCCCGGCCCCGCCCGGGTGCTGGCCGGCCGTGGCCGCCGGGCCGGCCCCGGCCCGGCCCCGGTTCGCCCCGGCTCGCCCCCGGCGGCAGGCCGATCCACCGCCCGTCGCGGTGTGGCGCAGGTCTCGCCACACGGGCCGTCCCGTCCGGAAACCGGACACGAGATGGCAACGATCGGGCGGCTTGAGCTTCCCCTGAGGTATTCGCCCCATTTAGGACCATAGGCTTCTGGGGTTTGTCCGGAATACCGACTCAAAACCGTAAAAGCTCCGACACCACCCGATGAACCCCGAGCGAGAGGACCGATACGTTGAGTGAGCCCCGATCGTCGACGGCATCACATCAGAACTACCGCCGATCGCTCGGCACCATCAGCCTGACCGCGGTCGGGCTGGGGTCGATCATCGGTTCCGGCTGGTTGTTCGGTGCCGAGCGGGCGGCCAAGCTGGCCGGCCCCGCCTCGATCCTGGCCTGGGTGATCGGCGCCGCCGTGGCGCTGACCATCGCCCTCACCTACAGCGAGCTGGGCTCGATGTTCCCCAAGGCCGGCGGCATGGTCCGGTACGGCCAGTACTCGCACGGCTCGCTGGCCGGCTACCTGGCCGCCTGGGCCAACTGGATCGCCATCGTCTCGGTCATCCCGGGTGAGGCCACCGCCTCGGTGCAGTACATGAGCTCCTGGCACTTCGGCTGGGCCAAGGGGCTGTACGACGGCCAGGAACTCAGCGTCAGCGGTGTGGCGCTCGCCAGCGTCCTGCTGATCGTCTACTTCGCGCTGAACTGGTTCGCCATCACGCTCTTCGCCAAGACCAACACGGCGATCACCGTCTTCAAGGTCGTCGTGCCGACGCTGACCGCCGGCGCGCTGCTGTTCGCGCACTTCGACTCCGCCCACTTCACCGACCACGGCGGCTTCGCGCCGAACGGCTGGAGCGCGGTCTTCACCGCCGTGGCGGTCTCCGGCATCGTCTGGGCCTTCAACGGCTTCCAGTCCCCGCTCAACCTGGCCGGCGAGGCCCGTGACCCGGGCAAGTCGCTGCCGAAGGCCGTCATCGGCTCGATCCTGATCGCCCTGGTGATCTACGTCGCGCTGCAGATCGCCTTCCTGGGGGCGATCCCGAGCGGCGACCTGTCCAAGGGCTGGAGCAGCCTCGCCTACACCTCGCCGCTGGCCGACCTGGCCATCGCCTGGGGCCTGAACTGGCTGGCCGTCCTGCTGTACGCGGACGCCTTCATCTCGCCCTCCGGCACCGGCATGATCTACGCCGCGACCACCTCGCGCATGATCCACGGCGTCCAGGAGAACGGCCACCTGCCGAAGGTGTTCGGCAAGGTCGACGCCAAGACCGGCATCCCGCGTCCGGCGCTGGTGCTGAACCTGGTGGTGGCCTTCCTGTTCCTCGCGGTCTTCCGCGGCTGGGGCTCGCTCGCCGAGATCGTCTCGGTGGCCACCGTGATCTCGTACATCACCGGCCCGGTCGCCGTGATGGCGCTGCGCCGCCTCGCCCCGGACCTGAAGCGGCCGGTCCGGCTGCGGGCCATGCCGGTGATCGCGCCGGTCGCCATGGTCTTCGGCTCGCTGGTCCTCTACTGGGCCCGCTGGCCGCTCACCGGCAAGGTCATCCTGCTGATGGCCGCCGGCCTGCCGATCTGGGCCTGGTACGAGCTGCGCAAGCCGTTCGTCGAGCTGAAGCCGCACCTGAAGGCGGGCGCCTGGATGGTCGCCTACCTGTTCGTGATGGCCGGGATCTCCTGGGCCGGCAGCACCGACTTCGGCGGCCAGGGCTACCTGCCCGAGGGCTGGGACCTGCTGATCGTCGCCGTGATCGGGCTGGCCTTCTACTACTGGGGTGTCGCCAGCGCCTGGAACAACCCCTCGCTGGACGACGTGCGCCGGGAGCTGGCGGCCGAGGAGGCCGCGGCAGCGTCCGGTGCGGCGGAGGGCGCCGGGGCCGCGGAGCCTTCGCGGGCCTGAGCGCGCGCAGCGGGATCGAAGGGCCGGTCGGGGTTTCCGACCGGCTCTTCGGCGTTCCGGGTGCAGGAGGGCGGACGGCGGCGTTCGACCCACGGGTGCGGGATCCGCCGGCCGTCGGCGGTCAGCGCCGGCGGGCGCGGCGGATGGCTGACGTGACGACCGGCGGGAGCAGGTCGCGGGCGGCGCGCTTGGCGACGTTGACCGGGCGGCGCGCTTCGGCGGCGCGGGCCCGGCGGGCCGCGAGGTCGAGCGCCGCCTCGTCCTGGCGGGCACGAGCGTTCCGGCGGGCCTCCTCCGCCGAGCGCGCGGCGGCCTCGGCGGCCAGTCGCGCCTGGTGGCGGGAGCCGCGGAACGGCCGGATGCCCTCCGAGCTGCCGGTCATCCGCAGCAGCTGCCGGCCGTTGAGGGTCTCGGCGCTCAGGTGGCAGCCGGCCGCGAGGTCCACCCGATCGAGCAGCTCGCGTTGGAACGGCTCCGGATCACCCCAGGTGCCGTAGAACTTGCACTCGGTGAGCATGATCGGGTTGAGGCCGCGGTTGAACACCGCCTCCCAGGTCGCGGCGGCCACCCCGGGGGTGTGCTGGGAGCGGTAGTCGTCCAGCACCACCACGCCCTGCGGTTGCAGCGCGGTCCGGGCCACGTCGAGGTCGCCCACCACGTGCTCGTAGAGGTGCGAGGCGTCGATGTGGACGAAGCGGTACGCGCCGGCCGGGATCCGCCCGCCGGCGAGGACGGAGGTCGGTGCCTGGATGATCTCCGGCAGTTCGTCGTGGAAGGCCAGGTAGTTGCACTCGAAGGCCGAGCGGGTGAGCGTCCTCCGGTAGGAGGTGGCCATCTCCTCGGAGTTCTCCTCGTCGGGCCCGTCCGAGTCGAAGAGGTCGCAGACGGTGAACGTCTCGCCCGGCTGGAGGTGCTCGCCGATCACGATGGCGCTGCGGCCCAGGTAGGCGCCCATCTCCAGCAGGTCGCCGGTGACGCCCTGCTTCTCCTGGCGCCCCAGGAACCAGTCGAAGGAGTGCCGGTCGTGGTCCCAGAACCACCCGGGAACGCCCTCCAGCACCGCCGGTTCGGCGGGCTGCCGGGACTCGTCCCTCAACGCTGTGTCGGTCACGGGATGCTCCTCCGGGTAAGGGTGGCCTGCGGAACTCGACCCACGTCTCGGCGCGGTGGCGGCGGCCCGTGCCGGCCCGCGGGAACGCGCCGGATCACCGGCCGTGTGCGAGCCGCCCCACCGTCGACAGTAGGCCCCACCACCCGGTCCGCTGCAATCTATGCGGCTCCCCCGGCCCGTCGCGGCTTCCGGACGGACGTGTCGCCGGCCCCGTCGCCGGCCGGCCGGAGAGGAACACGGCGTGGCGGCTGCGGCGACCGGTGTACGTCCATGGTGTCCCGCCGACTGCGCGCTGTCACCCGCCCCGGGGACGATCTTCGTCGCGATCTCCGCGCCTACGGTGGTGGCGGGCGGCCCGACCGGGGCCCGGAAGCGAGGAGCGGATGGACGTGACCGAAGCGCAGCGGGACGAGACCGACGCCCAGGACCTCGCCCTGGCGGCGGAGTTGACGGCGATGATGGCGGCGGACGGCGCCCACGCCCGGCTGGCGAACAGCCCCGATCTGGCCGAACAGGCGCGCTGGCGCCGGCTCACCGCCCGGCACGGGGACCGGCTGGCGGAGATCATGGCCGAGCACGGCTGGCCGACCGAGCGGAGCGTCGGCGCCGAGGCCGCCCGGGCGGCCTGGTTGATCGCCCAGCACGCCGACCGTCAACTGGACGTCCAGCGGCGGGCGGTGGCCCTGATGACCGAGGCCGTGGCGAGCGGCGCGGCGAGCGCCCGGGACCTGGCCTTCCTGGAGGACCGGCTGGCCGTCAACGAGGGACGCGAGCAGCGCTACGGCACGCAGATCGGCGCGGTCGCCGACGGCCGCCCGGTGCCGTGGCCGTGCGAGGCCCCGGAGCGGCTGGACGAGCGCCGGGCGGAGGTCGGGATCGAACCGTTCGACGAGTACACCGCGCGGTTCGCCCCCGGGTGAGCGTCCGGCGGGCGCGGCGGGACCGGCTCTTGCGCACGGCCGTTCGGCCGCCTTGACTGAACGTCGACCAGCGCGGCTCCTTCGGCCCGCGCTGCTCGTCGCAGCCGCTGACCAGCTGAGAGGACGATCCGTGCAGGAGTACGCGGAGTACGGCGACCAGTACATCGACGGCGCCTGGCGGCCCTCCGGGGACCCGGGGTCGATCGCCGTGCTCAACCCGGCGACCGAGCAGGTGCTCGCCACCGTGGCGGCGGGCGGGGCGACCGATGTCGACGCCGCGGTGTCGGCGGCCCGCCGGGCGGCGCGGGCCTGGGGCGCCACCACCCGCGAGGAGCGGCTGGCACTGCTGACCCGGCTGCGGGACGGGATCGCCGCCGCCCAGGCGGAGATCACCTCGACCGTGGTCGCCGAACTGGGCGCCCCGGTCGGCTTCGCCGGGGCCGTGCACGCCGGACTGCCGCTGGCCGTGACCAGCTCCTACCTGACCCTGCTGGCCGAGCACCGCTTCGAGGAGCGGATCGGCAACTCGGTGGTGCTCGCCGAGCCGGCCGGGGTGGTCGCCGCCATCACGCCGTGGAACTACCCGCTGCACCAGATCACGGCGAAGGTCGTCCCGGCGTTGGCGGCCGGTTGCCCGGTGGTCCTCAAGCCGGCCGAGGACACCCCTTTGGTGGCCCGGCTGTTCGCCCGGCTGGTGGACGAAGCCAGCTTCCCCGCCGGGGTCTTCAACCTGGTGACCGGTACCGGCGCGGTGGCGGGCGCGGCGCTCGCGGCCCACCCGGAGGTGGACGTGCTGTCGTTCACCGGGTCCACCGCGGTCGGCCGGCAGGTCGCCGAGACGGCCGGGCGCGGGCTGAAGCGGGTCGCGCTGGAGCTGGGCGGCAAGTCCGCGAACGTGGTGCTGCCGGGCGCCGACCTGACCCGTGCGGTCAACGTGAACGTCGCCAACGTCTTCGCCAACTCCGGCCAGACGTGCAGTGCCTGGACCCGGCTGCTGGTGCACCGGGACCAGTACGAGGAGGCCGTCGCGATCGCCGCCAAGGCCGCCGAGAAGTACGTCCCGGGCGACCCCGCCGATCCGCAGACCAGGATCGGGCCGCTGGTCAACGCGAAGCAGCTCGAACGGGTGCGGGGCTACCTGGACGGCGCGCTCGCCGAGGGCGCCCGGCTGGTGGTCGGCGGCCCCGATCCGCTGCCCGGGCTGCCGGTCGGCTTCTACGTCCGTCCGACCGTCCTCGCCGACGTGACACCGGAGATGGCGGTGGCCCAGGAGGAGGTCTTCGGCCCGGTGCTGTCGATCCTGCCGTACCGGGACGAGGACCACGCCGCCGAGATCGCCAACGGCACCGTCTACGGCCTGGCGGGCGGTGTCTGGGCCGCGGACACCGACACCGCCGCCGCCTTCGCGCGCCGACTCGACACCGGCCAGGTCGACCTGAACGGCGGCCGGTTCAACCCGCTGGCGCCGTTCGGCGGTTACAAGAGCTCCGGCCTCGGCCGCGAGCTGGGCCGGCACGGCCTGGAGGAGTTCCTCCAGTACAAGTCGCTGCAGTACTAGCCCGGTGGGGGCTGTCGGGCGGTCGGGCCCGGCAGCCCCCGGCCGGCGTCAGACCAGCTCGACGCCCGGGTACAGCGGGAAGGGCGCGAGCAGGTCCGCGGCGCGCTTGGCGACGCCGTCGCGCAGGGACTCGTCGAGGGTGTAGTGCGCCTTGGAGGGGCTGCCGTTGGCACCGGCGGCGGGAGCGGTGGCGCGCAGCACGGTGTCGATCAGGGCGGCGATCTCGTCCATCTCGGCGGTGCCCAGGCCCCGGGTGGTCAGGGCCGGGGTGCCCAGGCGCACGCCCGAGGTGTACCAGGCGCCGTTCGGGTCCAGCGGGACGGAGTTGCGGTTGGTGACGATGCCCGAGTCGAGCAGGGCGGCCTCCGCCTGACGTCCCGTCAGGCCGTAGCCGGAGACGTCGGCGAGCACCAGGTGGTTGTCGGTGCCGCCGGTGACCAGCGTGCCGCCGCGGCGCAGCAGGCCGTCGGCGAGCGCCCGGGCGTTGTCCACCACCGCGCGGGCGTAGGCCCGGAACTCCGGGCGGCGGGCCTCGGCGAGGGCGACGGCCTTGGCGGCCATCACGTGCGACAGCGGGCCGCCGAGCACCAGCGGGCAACCGCGGTCGACGTGTTCGGCCAGCTCGGCGTTGCTCAGCACCATGCCGCCGCGCGGGCCGCGCAGGGACTTGTGGGTGGTCGTGGTGACGATGTGGGCGTGCGGCACCGGGTCGTGGTCGCCGGTGAGCACCTTGCCGGCGACCAGGCCGGCGAAGTGCGCCATGTCGACCATCAGGGTCGCGCCGACCTCGTCGGCGATCTCGCGCATCCGGGCGAAGTCGACCAGGCGCGGGTAGGCCGAGTAACCGGCCACGATGATCAGCGGGCGGAACTCGCGGGCGGTCTCCCGCAGCGCGTCGTAGTCGATCAGGCCGGTGGCCGGGTCGGTGCCGTAGCTGCGCTGCTCGAACATCTTGCCCGAGATGTTGGGCCGGAAGCCGTGGGTGAGGTGGCCGCCGGTGTCCAGGGACATGCCCAGCATGCGCTGGTTGCCGAGGTCCTGGCGCAGCCGGGCCCAGTCCTGCTCGGTGAGGTCGTTGACGTTGCGGACCCGCGCCCGCTCCAGGGCGGGGCTCTCGACCCGCTGGGAGAGGACGGCCCAGAAGGCGGTGAGGTTGGCGTCGATGCCGGAGTGCGGCTGGACGTAGGCGTGCTGGGCGCCGAACAGTTCCCGGGCGTGCTCGGCGGCGATGGCCTCGACGGTGTCCACGTTGCGGCAGCCGGCGTAGAAGCGGCGGCCGACGGTGCCCTCGGCGTACTTGTCGCTGAGCCAGTTGCCCATGGCGAGCAGGACGGCCGGCGAGGCGTAGTTCTCACTGGCGATCAGCTTGAGGGAGGCGCGCTGGTCCTCCAGTTCCCGGCCGATGGCGGCGGCGATCCGCGGTTCGACGCCGGCCACGACGTCCAGGGCGCTGCGGAAGGCGGTGTCGGCCGCGGGGGCGGCGGCGGTGTGGGGGGTCTGCGGGGGCTGGGCCATGGCGGTCTCCTGACGGCGATGCGGGGGGCCCAGGCGCTCGGCAACTCGACGTGAGGTTCACGGGACCGCTTCCCGATGGTCGATTCCATCCCCACGCGCCAGTCGCGGTCCACCGGGATCGTACCAACACGGCGGGGACCGGCGCGGGGGTCTCAGCATGCGGTACGGGCAGGTCCGGGCGGGGCGTCCGGGCGGGTGCCCGGACCGGGCGGTGGGGCGCCGGGGGCGGGGCGGGAGGCGGCTCCGCGCGGAGGAGTGGGAGAAGTGGCGCGACGACGGGCCGCACGGCCGTGATCGAGGCGTGTGAGGTCGGCCCCGTCTCGATCCGGTTCGGCCGGTTCCATCCCTTCGGCCCGGGAGGACCGGCGGCCATGTCCGGCATCGGTCATGCGGCTGACGATCACGCGGAGGTCGACGGAAAGACCGACGGAGAGGTCGACGCGGAACTCGTCGCGGCGGCCCGGGCGGTGGCCGAGCGGTACGCGCGGGGCGACGACCGCACCGTGGCGGCGGCCGGCCGCAACGCCGACGGCCGGATCTTCACGGCCGTGAACGTCCACCACTTCACCGGCGGCCCGTGCGCGGAGCTGGTGCTCATCGGGGCGGCGGCCGGGCAGGGAGCCTACGGCCTGACCACGGTGGTGGCCTTCGCCGACGAGGGGCGCGGGTGGTGCCGCCGTGCGGGCGCTGCTGCCAGGTGCTGCTGGACTACTTCCCTGGGGCGCGGGTCATCGTCGAGCGGCACGGCCGGCTGGGCGCCCTGCCGGTGTCGGACCTGCTCCCGGTGGCGTACGTCCGGGCCGACCGGCAGAGCGGCTGGGCCGGGGCCGCCGGCCTCGCGGTTCACCCCCCGGTTCGACTGCGCGAGCGGGCTCGAGGCATTAGCGTGCTGGCGACGCGACATCCCCTGTGCGCGTCCCTGGAGCCGCGGAAATCCCCACCGGAGGGGCCCTGTGTCGGACGACCTGCTCATCGCGAAGATCAACCACGGCTTCGACCACCTCGACGCGGACGGGGACGGCCTGCTCACCGAGCGGGACCACGTGCTGATGGGCCAGTCGGTGGCCCGCTCGCTCGGCCACCGGGAGGGCTCGGAGGCGGAGGCCGTCATCGTCCGCGCCTACCTGACCATCTGGCACGACCTGCACCTCGCCGGGAAGCCCGCCGGGACGGAGGCGATCACGCGCCAGCAGTTCGTCGCCTCGACCGGCTCGCTCGCCGACGACCCGGAGGCCGCCCGGGAGATCCTGGGCTCGCTCGCCGAGGCCTTCCTCACCGTGGCCGACGCCGACCGCAGCGGGACGGTGGACGCCGGCGAGTTCTTCGTCTTCCAGCGCGGCCACTTCGCCGGCCTCAGCCGGGACGACGCCGACGAGGCCTTCCGCCACCTCGACCTCGACGGGGACGGCACGCTGTCGGCCGCCGAGTTCACCAGCGCGATCATCGAGTACTGGACCAGCCGCGACCCGGAGGCCCCGGGCAACTGGTGGACGGGCAAGCCGCCGTACGAGCGCTGACCGCGGGCGCCGAACGGACGCCGGACCGGCACGGGTCGCCCGCGGGCGCCGAACGGACGCCGGACCGGCACGGGTCGCCCGCGGGCGCCGAACGGACGCCGGACCGGCACGGGTCGCCCGCGGGCGCCGAACGGA
>NZ_JBIDAK010000018.1:0-73199 GCF_043202455.1 Kitasatospora sp. NPDC048194 | reverse complement strand
GACGCCGAACGGGCGCCGGGCTTCAGAGGGCCGGCACGATCCGCTCGACGACGGCGTCGATCAGCGCGGGCAGCCCGTCGGCGCCCAACACCTCGGGGAGGGTGAGGTGTTCGACGATCAGGCCGGTCATGGCGAGGTAGAGGACGACGACGGTACGGCGGTCGCCGGGCAGGCCCTCGCCGAGGTGGTACGCGATGTTGGCCTCCAGCTCCTCGCGGACGGTGCCGGTGAGCTGGGCCCGCAGCTCGGGGCGGCGGGTGGCTTCCAGGCGCAGTTCGAGCATCGCGAGGTAGCCGGCCCGGTCGGCGGCGATGCGGCGGATGAGGTCGTGCATCAGGGCGGCGACCAGATTGCGGTCGCGGGGGGCGCGCAGCAGCTCGGCGAGGATCGCCGGGTCGGGGGTGAGCCGCTGGTGGATGTGCCGGGCGGTCTGGTGCAGCAGCTGGTCCCGGTTGGCGAAGTAGTTGGAGGCCGTGCCGTTGGGCACGCCGGCCTGCACGTCGACGGCGCGGAAGGTGAGGCCCCGGGCACCCTCCCGGGCGAGGACCTCGATGGCGGCGTCGGCGAGGGCGGTGCGGCGGGCGGGGTTCTGGACCATGGGCCGATTCTCCCTCCTGCGCTCGCCCGCACCTTAGGGGGCCTCGGGGCGGTGGGGCTGCCGGGAGGCCCCGTGGGGCGCGAGATCCCGTAGCGCGTGAGATCCCGTAGCGCGGAGGATTCCGCAGGGCTGGCAACCACTACGGCTGGAGTACTATGCTCATAGTGGTTGCCGACCTGGACGCCTTACCAGTCCGGGCCCCGACCGCCCCACCCCTCGACCCCAAGGACCTGTATGCGCAAGCTCAGCTACGTCGTCGGCGCCACCATCGACGGTTTCATCGCCGCCCCGGACGGCGGCTACGAGTTCTTCGCCCCGTTCGTGACCGAGGACTACGCGCCGACACTGTTCTCCGAGTACCCGGAGACCATCGCCACCCCCGGGCGCGCGGCAGTCGGCATCGCGGAGGCGCCCAACAAGCGCTTCGACACCGTGCTCCAGGGCCGCGGCAGCTACGACGTCGGGCTGGCCGTCGGACTCACCAGCCCGTACGCCCACCTGCGGCAGATCGTCTTCTCCCGCACGCTGGCGACGAGCCCGGACCCGGCCGTGGAGGTCACCGCCGAGGACCCGCTGGCCGTCGTCCGTCGCCTCAAGCGGGAGGACGGGCTCGGCATCTGGCTCTGCGGCGGCGCCGACCTGGCCGGTCAGCTCCTGCCCGAGATCGACGAACTGGTCGTCAAGCAGTACCCGGTGGTGGCCGGATCCGGCATCCCGCTGTTCCGGGCGGGCTTCGAGCCGCGCGCCTTCACGCTCACCGACAGCCGGGTCTTCGAGCGCGGGAACGTCGTCCTCACCTACGAGCGGACGCCGGCTTCGCCTTCGCCGAACGCCCCGGCCGCCGACTGACGCTCACCACCAGGCAGACGCCGGCCACCACGATCGACCCGCCCGCCAGGGTCGGGCCGGTCAGCGGCTCGGCCAGGATCAGCCAACCCAGCAGCACCGCCACCACCGGGTTCACGTAGGCGTAGGTGGCCACCAGGGTGAGCGGGGCGGACCGCAGCAGCCAGGCGTACGCGGTGAAGGCGAGGAGCGAGCCGAACAGCACCAGGTAGGCCAGGGCCAGCCAGGAGCGGCCGGAGACGGCCGCGAGGTCGAACCCGTGCTGCTCACCGCGCACCAGGCCGATCAGCAGATCGCAGAGGCCGCCGGCCAGCATCTGGTACGCGCTCGCCGTGAGCACGTTGCCCGGCATGGGGATCCGCTTGCTGGCGAACGAGCCCGCCGCCCAGGTCAGGGTCGCGCAGATGACCAGGACCACGCCGAGCGGCTTGACCGACCCGCCGATCGCGGGAGCGGACAGCACCCCGAGGCCGACCAGGCCCAGCAGCACCCCGCCGATCTCGGCCCGCCCGGGGCGCTCGCCGCCGAAGGACGTCAACACCACCATCCAGAGCGGGACGGCGGCCACCAGCAGGGCGGCCAGTCCGGAGGGGACGGAGGTCTCGCCCAGCACCACCAGCCCGTTGCCGCCGGTCAGCAGCAGCACGCCGACCAGGGCGGCGGAGGCCAGCTGGCGACCGCTCACCCGCAGAGCGGCCGGGCCCTGGCGGACCAGCAGGTATCCGACCAGCACCAGGCCCGCCGTGAGGAAGCGGGCCGCGGCGGAGAGGAACGACGGCATCGTCTCCACCGCGATCCGGATCCCCAGGTAGGTGGAGCCCCAGACGACGTAGACCACGCCGAGCGCGAGCCAGACCGCACCGCCCAGGCGGGCGGCCGGCTCGGCGGCGTCCGCGGGCCGGGCGAGGTCGGCGGGACCCGTCGGGATCGTCGGGCCGGCGGCGTCCGGAGCGGGGGTGGGGCCCGGAGAAGCCGGGGGGACGTCGCGGACGTCGCGGTCGCCGGGGTCCGGGCTGCCACCGGAGGTGGTCGCCGGTTGGGAGGAGGCGGGCGATGTCATGGGTGTCCCCCTTGGACGCTGCTGGCAGAACACCGCCATGACAGCGCATCGGACGCCCACCGCGCCACCGGGTATCACCGTTCGGGCGGCAGGACGTACCGTGGGCCCTCCCGCCCCGAGGAGGTCGAACCCGTGTCCGAACCCGAGGAGGCCCCGCCGGCCGAACAGGCGCTGCCGTTCTTCGTGTACGGCACGCTGCGCAGCGACGGCCGCAACCACGCCGTGCACCTGGCCGGGCGCTGCGCAGAGATCCGCCCGGCGGTGCTGGTCGGCGCGGCCCTCCACGCGGGCCCGGGCTTCCCCTACGCGCTCCTCGACCCGACGCCCGGGCGGCGGATCACGGGCGAGCTGATCACCGTACGGGCGGGCGCGTACGCCGGGGCGCTCGCGGCGCTGGACCGGCTGGAGGACTGCCGGGCGGACGGGACGGGGCTGTACGTGCGGCGGCGGCTGGCGGTGCGGACGGCGGCGGGCGAGCTGCGGGACGCGTGGGTGTACCTCGCCGGACCGGCCGCGGAGGCACGGCTGCGGGAGCGGCCGGCCCTGATCCCCTCGGGGGACTGGGCGGACCGGTGATGGCCGGGCGACTGGCCGGACCGGTGAAGGCCGGGCGACTGGGCGGACCGGTGAAGGCCGGGGGAGCCGCCGAGCGGCCGCGAACCGCCAGGTAGGCTGCCCCGGCTGGTGGGATCCACCGCCCGCCGGCCCGCCGAACGACGAGGAGCCACCCGGTGCCCGAGCTGTCCCATCCGATCGCCGTCGTCGGGATCGGGGCCGACGGCTGGGCCGGCCTCGCCGCCGCCTCCCGCGCCGAGCTGCAGGCCGCCCAGGTGGTCATCGGCGGCCCCCGGCAGCTGGAGCTGCTGCCCCGCGACACCGTCACCGCCGAACGCGTCCCCTGGCCGTCGCCGCTGCGCCCGGCCGTACCCGGGCTGCTCGCCGCGCACGCCGAGCGCCGCGTCGCCGTCCTGGCCAGCGGCGACCCGATGTTCTACGGCATCGGCCGCACCCTCGCCGAGACCGTCGGCGCCGAGCGGCTGCGCGTGCTGCCCCACCCCTCGTCCGTGTCCTACGCCTGCGCCCGGCTCGGCTGGGCGCTGGAGGCCACCGAGGTGATCAGCCTGGTCGGCCGCCCGCTGGACACCCTCTCGCTCGCCCTCCACCCGGGCCGCCGCCTGCTGGTGCTCAGCGCCGACGCCGCCACTCCGGCCGCCGTCGCCGCGCTGCTCACCGAACGCGGGTACGGCGGCGCCCGCCTGCACGTCCTGGAACAGCTCGGCTCCCCCGCCGAGCGCCGACTGGACGGCCCCGCCGACGGCTGGCCGCACCCCGCCGGGGATCCGCTGAACGTCATCGCCCTCGAACTCGGCGAAGGCCCCCGCAGCTCCCTCGTGCCCGGTCTGCCCGACGCCGCCTACGAGAGCGACGGCCAGCTCACCAAGCGGCACGTGCGGGCCGCCACCCTCGCCACCCTCGCCCCCTCCCCCGGCGAACTGCTCTGGGACGTCGGGGGCGGATCCGGCTCGATCGCCGTGGAATGGCTGCGCGCCCACCGCGACTGCCAGGCGGTCAGCATCGAACGCGACCCCGTCCGGGCCGGGCGCATCGCCCGCAACGCCGCCGCGCTCGGCGTGCCCCGGCTGCGGGTGGTGACCGGCTCCGCCCCCGCCGCGCTCGCCGAACTCCCCTACCCCGACGTGGTGTTCATCGGCGGCGGCCTCACCGTGCCCGGCCTGCTAGACGGTTGCTGGGCCGCGCTGCGCCCCGGCGGCCGCCTGGTCGCCAACACCGTGACGCTGGAGTCCGAGGCGCTGCTCACCGAGTGGTACCGGCGCCACGGCGGGGAACTCGTCAAGCTGGCCGTCGCCCACGCCGTTCCGGTGGGCGGCTTCACCGGGTGGCGGCAGGCCATGCCGGTCACCCAGTGGTCCGCCGTCAAGCCCGACACCCCCCAGGAGGACGCCTCGTGACCGTCTACTTCATCGGAGCCGGCCCGGGTGCGGCCGACCTGATCACCCTCCGCGGCCAGCGCATCCTGGCCCGGGCCGAGGTCTGCCTGTACGCCGGCAGCCTCGTCCCGCGCGAGCTGCTGGACGAGTGCCCGCCCGGCGCCCGGCTGGTCGACACCGCGCAGCTCAACCTGGACCAGATCACCGCCGAGTTGGTCGCCGCGCACCGGGCCGGCCAGGACGTGGCCCGGTTGCACTCCGGCGACCCGTCCGTCTTCTCCGCCGTCGCGGAGCAGATGCGCCGGCTGGACGCGGCAGCCGTCCCGTACGAGGTCGTCCCGGGCGTGCCCGCCTTCGCCGCGGCCGCGGCCGCGCTCAAGCGCGAGCTGACCGTCCCGACGGTCGGGCAGACCGTGATCCTCACCCGGATCGCCAAGCGCGCCACCCCGATGCCGGCGGGCGAGGACCTCGCCACCCTGGGCCGCAGCGGCGCCCTGCTGGTGCTGCACCTGGCCGCCGGGTACGTGGACGACGTCGTCGAGCAACTGCTCCCCCACTACGGCGCGGACTGCCCGACCGCCGTGGTCGCGATGGCCAGCCGCCCCGACGAACTGGTGCTGCGCGGCACGCTCGCCGACATCGCCGGGCAGGTCAAGGCGGCGGGCGTGGTCCGCACCGCCGTCATCATCGTCGGCCGCACCCTCGCCGCCGAGCAGTTCCGCGACAGCCACCTCTACTCGGCGGACCGCGAGCGCCCGCACGAGCCCTGCGGGGCGTGATGCGCCACCTGCTGATCCTCGGCGGGACGACGGAGGGACGGGCCCTCGCCGCCGCCCTCGACGGCCGCGCCGGCCTGCGGGTGACCAGCTCGCTGGCCGGCCGGGTCGCCCGCCCCCGGCTGCCCGCCGGGGAGGTGCGGATCGGCGGCTTCGGCGGCCCGGACGGACTGGCCGCGTGGCTGCGCGCCGAAGGGGTGGACGCCGTCGTCGACGCCACCCATCCCTTCGCCGCCCGCATCTCGGGCAACGCCGCGCTCGCGGCCGCCGCCACCGGCGTGCCGCTGCTGGTGCTGCGCCGCCCGGGCTTCGCGCCCGTCGACGGTGACCGCTGGCTCACCGCGCCCTCGCTCGCCGCGGCGGCCGAACTGCTGCCCCGGCGCGGGGAGCAGGTCCTCCTCACCATCGGCCGGCAGGGCGTCGCCGCCTTCGCCCACGTCGACGGAGTCCACTTCGTCGCCCGCTCGGTGGACCCGCCCGAGCCGCCGCTGCCGCCGTCGTTCGAAGTCCTGCTGGACCGCGGCCCGTTCACCCTCGAGGGCGAGGAGGCGCTGCTGCGGGCCCGGGGCATCGACCTCCTGGTCACCAAGGACAGCGGCGGCGCCGCGACGGCACCCAAACTCGCCGCCGCCCGCGGACTGCGGCTGCCCGTCATCGTGGTGCAGCGGCCGCCCGCGCCGGACGGCGTGCCGGTCGTACCGGACGTCGAGGGCGCACTGCGCTGGCTGGAGCAGTCGGGGCGGCCGGGCTGAGTCCAACCCGTGGAACCGCCGGGCGGCCCCGCCCGGCGGCCCGGCAGGATGCCCCCATGAGCGATGACCAGCGCACCGGGACCGGGCGCAGCGAGACCCAGCGCACCGCCGACGAACGCACCACCCTGGCGAGCTTCCTGGACCACCAGCGCGACACCCTCGCGATGAAGTGCGCCGGTCTCACCACCGGACAACTGCGCACCCGCGTGCTGGCGCCCTCCGGCCTCTCGCTGCTCGGCCTGGTCCGCCACCTGGCCGAGGTGGAGCGCAGTTGGTTCCGCAACGTCCTCGGAGACGAGGCCGTCCCCGGTTTCTGGAAGCACCCCGACGGCACCTTCGCCGAGTTCGACGTCGAGACCGCGGACCCGGAGGAGGCCTTCGCGGTGTGGCGCCGCGAGTGCGACCACGCCAGGGAACTCGTCGCCGCCGCGGAGTCGTTGGACGTCCTGGGCCACCACGGCGAGGAGGTCTTCTCGCTGCGCTGGATCCTCACCCACATGATCGAGGAGTACGCCCGCCACAACGGCCACGCCGACCTCCTGCGCGAGCACCTCGACGGCTCCACCGGCGAGTGAGGCGCCGCAGCCGGGTCCGGGCGCCGGGGTGGCGGCCGGGCTCGGAGGGAGCAGGATGCGGACCCGCCGGAAGGAACGCGGCACCCCGGGGCCGTCCGAGCCGTGGAACGAGATCGTCCCCGGTCTGTGGATGGGCGGCCACTACTGCACCCCGCCCGGCGGTGACCTCGAACCCGCGGTCGTGGCGGGCGAGTTCGACCTGGTGGTCAGCCTGTTCACGCTCCCCGGGCACGGCCCGGGGGAAGGGGTGGAGCACCTGGTGCGCGAGGTGCCCGACGACCCGCTCTCCCCCGGCCAGCTGCTCGCCGTCCAGGAGGCGGCCCGGTACACCGCGACCGCCGTCCGTCAGGGGCGCCGGACGCTGGTGCGCTGCCACTCCGGGTACAACCGCTCCGGGCTGGTGGTCTCGCAGGCGCTGGTCGAGGTCGGGTACGGGACGGACGAGGCGATCCGGTTGGTCCGGGAGCGGCGTTCGCCGTGGGCGCTGAACAACCCGGTGTTCGTCGACTACCTGGAGACCGGGTTGGACGTCGCCGTGCTGCTGACCGGCCTCAGCGGGTGAGACCGGTCAGCGGGGTGACGGGAGGTCGGGGGCTCAGATGTCGCGGAAGGTCTCGATCTGGGCGCCGATCGAGTTGAGGCGCTCGGCGAGGTCCTCGTACCCGCGGTTGATGACGTAGACGTTGCGCAGGACGGAGGTGCCCTGGGCGGCGAGCATGGCGAGCAGGATGACCACGGCCGGGCGCAGGGCGGGCGGGCACATCATCTCGGCGGCGCGCCAGCGGGTGGGGCCCTGGACCAGGACGCGGTGCGGGTCGAGGAGCTTGACGTCCGCACCGAGCCGGGTCAGCTCGGTGAGGTAGATCGCGCGGTTGTCGTAGACCCAGTCGTGGATCATCGTGGTGCCGTGCGCGGCGGCGGCGATGGCCGCGAAGAACGGCACGTTGTCGATGTTGATGCCGGGGAACGGCATCGGGTGGATGGTGTCGATCGGCGCCGTCAGCTTGGAGGGCCGCACGGTGAGGTCGACCAGCCGGGTGTGGCCGTTGTGGGCCTGGTACTCGGGGGTCCGGTCGTAGTCGAGGCCCATGCCCTCCAGCACCGCGAGCTCGATCTCCAGGAACTCGATCGGCACCCGGCGGATCGTCAGCTCGGAGCCGGTGACCACCGCCGCGGCGAGCAGGCTCATCGCCTCCACCGGGTCCTCGGCCGGGGTGTAGTCGACGTCGCAGGTGATCTCCGGGACGCCGTGGACGGTCAGGGTGGTGGTGCCGATGCCCTCGATCCGGACGCCCAGCTTCTCCAGGAAGAAGCAGAGGTCCTGGACCATGTAGTTCGGCGAGGCGTTGCGGATGACGCTGACGCCGTCGTGCCGCGCGGCGGCCAGCAGGGCGTTCTCGGTGACGGTGTCCCCGCGCTCGGTCAGCACGATCGGGCGGTCCAGCGGGACGCCGGGCTCGACCGACGCGTGGTAGGCGCCGCCGGTGGTGGCGACCTCCAGGCCGAAGCGGCGCAGCGCGGTCAGGTGCGGCTGGACGGTGCGGGTGCCGAGGTCGCAGCCGCCCGCGTACGGGATGGCGAAGCGCTCGGCGCGGTGCATCAGCGGACCGAGGAACATCAGCACGCTGCGGGTGCGGCGGGCGGCCTCGACGTCCATCGCGGCGAGGTCGAGCTCGGCCGGCGGGGTGAGCTCGAGGTCGCGGCCCTCGTTGATCCAGCGGCTCTTGACGCCGATGCTGGTGAGCACCTCGAGGATGCGGTAGACCTCCTCGATCCGGGCGACGCTGCGGATCGTGGTGCGCCCGGTGGTGAGCAGCGAGGCGCAGAGGATCGCCACGCAGGCGTTCTTGCTGCTGCGGACGTCGATCGCGCCGGAGAGCCTGGTGCCGCCGGCGACGCGCAGGTGCATCGGGCCGGAGTAGCCGAGGGAGACGATCTCGCTGTCGAGGGCTTCCCCGATGCGGGCGATCATCTCAAGGCTGACGTTCTGCTTGCCCTGCTCGATGCGGTTGACCGCGCTCTGGCTGGTTCCGAGTGCCTCTCCGAGCTGCGCCTGGGACCAGCCGCGGTGCTGGCGCGCGGTACGGATGAGGGTGCCGATACGGGTGAGGTAGTCGCCTGTCACCCGCCAGACCATATCTCATGGTTGAGATCGCAATGGAATCAAGGGCGGGCGTGGCGCCACTTTTGTCCGATTCTCACCCCGTATGGTCGTCAGATCTTCACATCACCACGCGGTATGGGTGGGTCAACCGTACACAACTTGGCCGCACGAGCCGCGCACCCGGGTCGACGCCGTTCAGGGCCCGAGCGGTTCCGCCCGGCCGACGATGGTGCCCGCGCGGTCGATGCAGATGACGTCCACCGCCACCGGCGAGCCCCGCAGCACCTGGAGCGCGGTCGCCCGGGCCGCCTCGGCGACGAGGTCCCCGAGCGGCACCCCGGCCGCCCGGCACAGTTGCACCGCCTCCAGCCCGGTGTTGGCCGCCGCGACCGCCGCGACCAGGGCCTCGTCCGCCCCGCCGCGCCGGGCCAGTTCGGCCAGGTATCCCTTGTCCACCTGGGAGCGCGCCGAGTGCAGGTCGAGGTGGCCGTAGCCGAGCTTGGACAGTTTGGCGAAGCCGCCCGCGATGGTCAGCCGGGGCACCGGGTGGCGCTTGAGGTACTTGAGGACGGCGCCGGCGAAGTCGCCCATGTCGAGCAGCGCGTCCTCCGGCAGGCCGTGCACCGCGACCGCGACCTTCTCCGAGGTCGAACCGGTGCAGCCGGCGACGTGGGTGCGCCCGGCGGCCCGGGCCACGTCCACGCCGCGGCGGATCGAGTCGATCCAGGCGGAGCAGGAGTAGGGGACGACGATCCCGGTGGTGCCGAGGATGGAGAGGCCGCCGAGGATGCCCAGCCGCGGGTTCCAGGTCGACCGGGCGATCTCCTCCCCGTGGTCGACGGAGACCTCGACCACCACGTCACCGCTGCCGCCGTACACCGCCGCCACCTCGGCCACGGCGTCCCGGATCATCTGCCGGGGCACCGGATTGATCGCCGGCTCGCCGACCGGCAGCGGCAGCCCCGCCTTCGTGACCGTCCCGACCCCCGGGCCGGCCCGGAACACCACCCCGGCGCCGGGCTCGGCGGCCCGTACCGTCGCCCGGATCAGCGCGCCGTGGGTCACGTCCGGGTCGTCACCGGCGTCCTTCACCACCCCGGCCATGGCGCCGACCGGCTCGCTCCCCCGCTGGACCAGCTCCTCGACGGCGAGCGCGAAGGCGGGCCGCTGCCCCTTGGGCAGGGTGATCGTCACCGGGTCCGGGAACCCGCCCGTGAGCAGCGCGGTGTAGGCGGCCTTGGCGGCGGCGGTGGCGCAGGCGCCCGTCGTCCAGCCGTGCCGCAGGCCGCTGCTCCTCAGCTGCCCGGCCCGGCCTCCCGCCTCGGCTCCCACTGCGGCCACCTCCGCCTCGCTTCCGAACGTCCAGGCCGTCCGCGTCCGCGGTTCCGCGCGTTCCGGACCTGCGAACGCCCGAGCGCCCGTGCACCCGACCCTCAGGGCTCGGACCGCGCACCGTACGCCGTCCCGCCTCCTTCGACGGGCGGACTCGACCCGTCGCCGCCGATTTTCCCCCATCCGTCCGGCTGTGCCCCGACCGGGGGCGGCCCGGGCACGACCGGGCACCGGACGGGCCGCGGCCGGGGCTGTGGCCCAGGTGGCGGCCGGGGTGGCGGCCGGACCGTCCGAACCGCGGCGAAGGCGCCGCCGGGTGTTACCGAAGAGTTCTCCGCACGGGTCTGACATCCCCCGCCTACTCGTCGGTAATCTGTCGCTCCGCCAGAGGCGGGTTCATGACACTCAGGTCCGGCCGTACGGGCAGATCGCCCGGCCGGACCGTCAGCATGTGGGGGTTTTTGTGGCAGGGATGAGACGTCGTACGTTCCTCACGGGTACGTCCGTGGCCGCCGCGTGGTCGGCCCTGTCGCTGGGCGGCGCCGGGTCTGCCTCGGCCGCGGCGCGCGAGCGGGCGCTGGCGACCACGGCCCGGCGGGCCGTCAGCGTCACCGGCACCACCCTGGAGCAGGTGGCCGCACCGGTCGGCACCGCCTCCTACAAGCGGCTGACGGCCGGGCCGGGCTGGCCGCTCGTGGTGCGCGGGGACCTCGCGGCGCCGGGCGCGGGGCGCGACGACCGCCGCACCGGACTGGCCAGCTTCGTCCAGTTCAGCGACCTCCACCTGGTGGACACCGAGTCCCCGGTGCGCTTCGAGTACCTGGCCAGGTACAACGACAGCGCCCACCGGCCGCAGGAGGTCCTGAACGCCCGCGGCGTCTCGGCCCTCGTCGAGCGGGTCAACTCGCTGGACGGCGGCCCCTACACCGGGATGCCGTTCAGCATGGTGATGGCCACCGGTGACAACACCGACAACCACGAGCGGGCCGAACTCGACTGGTACCTCACGGTCATGGGCGGCGGACGGCTGGCCCAGAACACCGGCGACCCGAACCGCTACGAGGGTGTGCAGAACTCCGGCAACCAGGCCTACTGGAACCCCGAACTCGCCTACGGCGACGCGTACAAGGCGAAGGGCTTCCCGCAGATCCCCGGCTTCCTCTCCGCCGCCGGCCGCCCCTTCGACGCGCCCGGCCTGCGCACCCCGTGGTACACCACGGTCGGCAACCACGACGACAGCATCGAGGGCTCGCTGCCCGACTTCGGGCTGCTGAACGAGCTCTACACCGGCGGGTTGAAGCTCGAGGGGTGCGACGACGCGACCGCGGCCCAGCTGATGGACTCGCTGCGCCGGGACCCGGCGGGCGCCGTCCTGCTGCTCGCCAAGCTGCTCTCCGACGGCGAGGCGGTGCGCCGGGTCACCCCGGACGAACGCCGGCACCCGTTCACCCTCAAGGAGTTCGCCAAGGCCCACCTCGACCCGGCCGTCACCGGCGCGGGTCCGTACGGGCACGGCTTCACCTCGGACATGGTGGGCAGCGGCAAGCTCTACTACGCCTTCCGGATCTCGGAGAAGGTCGTCGGCATCAGCCTGGACACCACCAACCAGGCCGGATTCGCCGACGGCTCCCTGGGCACCGCGCAACTGCGCTGGCTGGAGCAGCAGTTGAAGGCGCACAGCGGACACTGGTACGACACCGGTGGGAACCGGGTGACGGGCGGCGACACGGATGACCTGATCCTGGTCTTCAGCCACCACACCAGCGGCACGATGGGCAACCTGCTGCCGGACCCGCGCAACGTCTTCGAGAAGCGGCACGACGGCAACGAGCTGGTCGCCCTGCTGCAGCGCTACCCGAACGTGGTCGCGTGGGTGAACGGGCACACCCACATGAACAGGATCACCGCGCACGGCCACCCGGTGCCGGAGCGGGCGTTCTGGGAGATCAACACCGCCTCGCACATCGACTACCCGCAGCACGGGCGCATCATCGAGGTCGCGGACAACGGCGACGGCACGCTCTCCCTGTTCACCACGCTGATCGAGTCCTCGGCGCCGTACGCGACGGACTTCGGCAGCACCTCGGACGCCAATCTGGCGGCGCTGTACCGCGAGCTGTCGTACAACGACCCGAACGGAAGGGTCTCGGCCCTGCTGGGCGCCGGGGAGGACCACAACACCGAGCTGCTGATCACCAAGCCGACTCGGTGACGACGGCAGCCTGACGACGGCGGCCCGACGACCCGCGGGCGATGACCGGCGGGTCGCGGGCGGCGGCGGACGGATGTCGAATCCGTCCGCCGCCGCCCGGCACCTGCCGGCGGCCTGCCGTCAGACCTCCGGGTAGCGCCGCGGCGTCCAGACGACCTCGACGCCGCCGCCCCGCTCGACCGCCCGGGTCTGCGAGGAGCCGATCAGCAGGATCGTCCGCATGTCGACCAGCGCCGGGTCCAGCTCGCCGAGCCGGACGATCCGGATCCGCTCGGTCGGGCCGCCGACGTCACGCGCCATCACCACCGGCGTCTCCGGCGCGCGGTACTCCAGCAGCAGGTCCCGGGCCAGGCCGACCTGGGTGGTGCGGGACTGCGAGCCCGGGTTGTAGAGCGCGAGCACCAGGTCCGCCTCGGCGGCGGCGCGCAGCCGCCCGGCCACCACGTCCCAGGGCTTGAGCCGGTCCGACAGCGACACCGTCGCGTAGTCGTGCCCCAGCGGGGCCCCGGCCCGGGAGGCGGCCGCGTGCGCGGCGGTCACCCCGGGGAGCACCCGCACCGGCACGTCCCGGTAGGCCTCCTCGCAGGCCACCTCCAGCACCGCGGTGGCCATCGCGAAGACGCCCGGGTCCCCCGAGGAGACCACCGCGACCCGGCGCCCGCGCCGGGCGAGCTCCAGGGCGTACTCGGCGCGCTCCGACTCGACCTTGTTGTCCGAGCCGTGCCGCCGCTGCCCCGGCCGCTCCGGCACCCGGGCCAGGTAGGTGGTGTAGCCGACCAGGTCGGTGGCCTCGGCCAGGGCGCCGCGCGCCTCCGGGGTGAGCCAGAGCGGCCCGGCCGGCCCCGTTCCGACCACGGTCACGCTGCCCGTGCCGTCCGCCACCCGGACGGCGGGCTCCAGCGGCGCCACCTTGCTGGGCAGGACCGCCACCGAGAAGTAGGGCACGGTGTCGCCGTCGACCTCGGCGAGCGGGGCGATGCGCTCCCCCGCCATGAAGGCGCGCTCGACGTACTGGGCGTCCTCCAGCCGTCCGGCCCGCTCCAGGGCCCGCCGGACGGTCGGGAAGGTGCGACCGAGCTTCATGATCACGGCGGAGTCGGCGGAGGCGATCCGGGCCGTCAGCTCCTCCTCGGGCAGGGTGCCCGGGATGACGGTGAGCGTCTCCTCGGCCTCGGTCAGCGGCTGTCCGAGCCGGGCCGCCGCCGCGCTGACCGAGGTCACGCCGGGCACCACCTCGGTCGGGTAGCGGTGCGCGAGCCGCTTGTGCATGTGCTGGTACGAGCCGTAGAACAGCGGGTCGCCCTCGGCGAGGACCACCACGTCGCGTCCGGCGTCCAGGTGGGCGGCCAGCCGGGCGGCGGCCTCCTCGTAGAACTCGTCCAGCGCGCCCCGGTAGCCGCCCGGGTGGTCGGTGGTCTCGACGGTCAGCGGGTAGACCAGCTTCTCCTCCAGCTGACCGCCCGTCAGGTAGCGTTCGGCGATCGAGCGCGCGATGGAACGGCCGTGCCGGGCGCTGTGGTACGCCACCACGTCGGCCTTGCCGATGAGTTCGGCCGCGCGGACGGTCACCAGGGACGGGTCCCCCGGGCCGAGGCCGACGCCGTACAGCCGACCGGTGGCCGGGCTCTGCTGCTCCGTCACTCTTCCTCGCTCGCGATCGCGTTGACGGCCGCGGCGGCGATCGCACTGCCGCCGCGCCGGCCGCGGACCACCAGGTGCTCCAGGCCGGACGGGTGCTCGGCCAGGGCTTGCTTGGACTCGGCGGCACCGATGAAGCCGACCGGCACGCCGATCACCGCGGCCGGGCGCGGCGCACCCGCCTCGATCATCTCCAGCAGCCTGAACAGCGAGGTCGGCGCGTTGCCGACGGCGACCACCGCGCCCTCCAGCCGGGGCAGCCACAGTTCCATGGCCGCCGCGCTGCGGGTGTTGCCCGTCTTCCGGGCGAGTTCGGGCACCACCGGGTCGGTGAGGGTGCAGATCACCTCGTTGTCGGCGGGCAGCCGCTTGCGGGTGATGCCGCTGGCGACCATGTTGACGTCGCAGAGGATGGGCGCACCGGCGTGCAGCGCCGCGCGCGCCGAGGCGACCACGCCGGGCGAGTACACCAGGTCCTCGACCAGGTCGACCATCCCGCAGGCGTGGATCATCCGCACCGCGACCTGGGAGACGTCCGCCGGGAGGGCGGCCAGGTCGGCCTCCGCGCGGATGGTGGCAAAGGACTGGCGGTAGATGGACGCGCCGTCCTTCTCGTACTCGATCACTTCGTGGTCCTCCTGGCCTCGGCGACCGCCTCGGCCATCTGTTCGTTCCTCACGTCCACGGGAGAGCCCGTGGACGCCGCCGGCCCGTTGACCGTCACCCGGTAGCCGTGCCCGGTGGCGAGCACGTCCACCCACCGCCCGGCCGGGTGGCCGCAGCGCCGCTCACAGCCGGACCAGTGCACCGGCAGCCCGGCCGGCCCGGACTCCAGGGCCCGGGCCGCGTCCGCCCGGACGTCGGCCAGCGACCTGGCGCAGCCCGGCAGCCCGGTGCAGGCGGTGGCCCGCTCCCAGGCCGAGCCCGGCACGGTGCGGAAGCCGGCGGCCTCGAGTGCGGGCAGCCGGTCCGCCGGGGCGCCGGGCAGTACCGCGCCGCGCCACGGGGTCAGCCGCAGTTCGCCGGCCGAGGCGGCGGCCAGCGCGCGCCACTGCTCGGCGCTCGCCCGCCCGAAGCGCATGCCCACCGACAGCGCGCCGGGCAGCGCGCCGAGCGCGGGCGGCGCACCGGTGACGGCGGGCAGCGGCACCGGGCCGGCCGGCAGCAGCTCGGGCACCTCGCGCAGGTGCCAGGCCTGGCGGCCGGTCGCCCTCAGCGCGTCCAGGAAGGCCCGGGCGGCGTCCAGCACGGCCGTCACCTCCTGCCCGGGCTCGACCGGGTGTCCGGAGGCGGCGCGCCCGAGGCGCAGCACCGCCGGCCCGCCCGACGCTGCGATCAATGTCACATCGGCGTCGAGCGCGGCGACGTCGCCCCGCCCGTCGTCCAGCGCGAACAGGAACTTGCCGGAGAGCCCGGCGGCCCAGTCGCTCGCGCACAGCCGCGCGTCCAGCTCCCGTGCCCAGGCCTGCACGTCCGGGCCCGGGGCGGTGGCCGCCGAGGTGCCCGGCGGACCGGCCAGCCCTGCCAGCGGCGAGGCGACGATGTTGCGGACCCGCTCATGGGTGTCGGAGGGCAGCAGGCCGACGGCGCGCAGCCGCTCGGCGAGGTCGGCGCCGCAGTCCGCGGGCAGGCCGCGGAGTTGGACGTTGCCGCGCGAGGTGGTCTCCAACTCCCCGTCGCCCAGGGCCTCGGCCGCCTCGGCCAGGGCCAGCGCCTGACGGACCGTCAGCGAACCGCCGGGCAGGCGGACCCGGGCCAGGGCGCCGTCGTCGGCCGTGTGCAGACGAAGCGCCCCGGGACAGGCGTCCGCGCGCCCCCGGTCGGGCGCGGCGGCGCCCGGCGCGGTGGCGTCGGGTGTCGGTGGCATGGCGGCGAGCATACAGATGATCCGATCGGTTGCCTCCGTCCGCTGCGTCACATCCGGCGTCGCCCGGGGGCACTCCCGGCTCGCACCCCGGCCCCGCGCCCACCTGCGCGCCGGTCCCCCGCGCCCCTCCCTGCCGGGCGGCCGCGCCCCGTCCGCCGACCGGCTCGCACCCGCCTCCGCACCCGCCCGCGCGCCGGGCGGTCCCCGGCTTACGGGCCGAGCCGTTCACCGCCGCCGCGTCCGCCCCGTCCGCACGCGGCGCCGCACCGGGCGTACACCGCGGCGCACCGGACGTGGCGCAACTCGCCCTCCCCCAGGTCAGCCGCACCCCGTACGATGCTGGCGGGCGGTCCCCAGCGGACCGTCCGCACGCCAGCGACGGCGCAGGGGAGGAAACCGGTGCAAGCCCGGTGCGGTCCCGCCACTGTGACCGCGGCTCACCGGGGAACCGGTCGGCCGCGGGAGCCAGGAACTCCCGCCGTCCTCCACCGGCCCGGGGCGCGGACCCCGAGGAAGGCAGAAATGCACCCGCGCTGTCGCATGCCCGCACCCGTGTCCCCGGCCACCACCGCGGCCACCCTGGCCACCACGGCCACCCTGGCCACCGAAGAGGCCGGGAGGGCCTTCGCATGATCCTGCTGCTGTCGACGTCCGACACCGACCTGCTCAGCGCCCGCGCATCGGCCGGCCCCGTTCCCTACCGGCTCGGCAACCCGGCCCGGCTGTCCCCCGAGGACCTGCCCGCGCTGCTGGAGGGCACCGAGCTCGTGGTGGTCCGCCTGCTCGGCGGCCGACGCGCCTGGCAGGAGGGGCTGGACGCGCTGCTGGCCGGCCCCCGCCCGGTGGTCGTGCTGACCGGTGAACAGGCCCCCGACGCCCAGCTGATGGAGCTGTCCACCGTCCCGGCCGGCATCGCCGCCGAGGCCCACGCCTACCTCGCCCACGGCGGCGCGGCCAACCTGGCCGAGCTGGGCGCCTTCCTCTCCGACACCGTGCTGCTGACCGGCCACGGCTTCGCCCCGCCCGCGTCCGCCCCGGCCTGGGGGCCGCTGGAGCGCGAAGCCCGTACGACCGAGGGCCCGACCGTCGCGGTGCTCTACTACCGCGCCCACCACATGAGCGGCAACACCGCCTTCGTGGAGGTCCTCTGCCGGGCCATCGAGGACCAGGGCGCCCGGGCCCGGGCCTACTACTGCGCCTCGCTGCGCGGCGCCGAGCCCGAGCTGCTGGCCGCGCTCGGCGAGGCCGACGCGATCGTGACCACCGTGCTGGCGGCCGGCGGCACCCGCCCGGCGGACGCCCAGGCCGGCGGCGACGAGGAGGCCTGGGACGCCGGCGCACTGGCCGCACTGGACCGCCCGATCCTCCAGGCGCTCTGCCTGACCTGGTCGCGCGCCCAGTGGGAGGCCAGCGACGACGGCCTCTCCCCGCTGGACACCGCCACCCAGATCGCGGTGCCGGAGTTCGACGGCCGCCTGATCAGCGTCCCGTTCTCCTTCAAGGAGCTGGACGAGGACGGCCTGACCGTCTACGCCGCCGACCCGGAGCGCGCCGCCCGCGTCGCCGGGACGGCCGTCAAGCACGCCCGGCTGCGCCACACCCCGGCCGCCGAACGCCGCCTCGCCCTGGTGCTGTCCGCCTACCCGACCAAGCACGCCCGGGTCGGCAACGCCGTCGGCCTGGACACCCCGGCCAGCGCGGTGCGGCTGCTGGAGCGGCTGCGCGCGGAGGGCATGGACCTGGGTTCGGACCTGCCCGGTCTGGACGGGAGCACCGACGACGGCCACGAGGGCGACGCGCTGATCCACGCCCTGATCGCCGCCGGCGGCTACGACCAGGACTGGCTGACCGAGGAGCAGCTGGCCCGCAACCCGGTGCGCATCCCCGCCGCCGACTACCGCCGCTGGTACGCGGAGCTCCCGCAGGCCCTGCGCGAGCAGGTGGAGGAGCACTGGGGCCCGGCCCCCGGCGAGCTGTACGTCGACCGTTCGCAGAACCCGGACGGCGACATCGTGCTCGCCGCGATCCGCTCCGGCAACCTGCTGGTGCTGATCCAGCCGCCGCGCGGCTTCGGCGAGAACCCCGTCGCCATCTACCACGACCCCGACCTGCCGCCGAGCCACCACTACCTGGCCGCCTACCGCTGGATCGAGGCCGCGCAGGAGGACGGCGGCTTCGGGGCCCACGCCGTCATCCACCTCGGCAAGCACGGGAACCTGGAGTGGCTGCCCGGCAAGACCGCCGCGCTGTCCGCCGAGTGCGGCCCGGACGCCGTCCTCGGCGACCTGCCGCTGATCTACCCCTTCCTGGTCAACGACCCGGGCGAGGGCACGCAGGCCAAGCGCCGCGCCCACGCCACCCTGGTCGACCACCTGGTGCCGCCGATGGCCCGCGCCGACTCCTACGGCGACATCGCCCGCCTGGAGCAACTGCTCGACGAGCACTCCAACATCGCCGCGATGGACCCGGCCAAGCTGCCCGCGATCCGCGCCCAGATCTGGACCCTGATCCAGGCCGCCAAGCTGGACCACGACCTCGGTCTGGACGAGCGGCCCGAGGACGACGGCTTCGACGACTTCCTGCTGCACGTCGACGGCTGGCTCTGCGAGGTCAAGGACGCCCAGATCCGCGACGGCCTGCACGTCCTCGGCCAGGCGCCGGCCGGCACCGACCGGGTCAACATCGTGCTCGCCATCCTGCGCGCCCGGCAGATCTGGGGCGGCGTCAGCGCGCTGCCCGGACTGCGCGAGGCGCTCGGCCTGGACGAGGCGGCCCTCACCCTGGGCGCCACCGACGCGGCCGAGGCCAGGGCCCGCGCCCTGGTCGAGGCGATGGAGGCCGAGGACTGGGCGCCCGAAGCCGTCGAGAAGGTCGCCGCCGGGCTGCCGGAGGCCGTCCACCAGGTGCTGGCCTTCGCCGCCACCCAGGTGGTGCCGCGGCTGGCCGCCACCACGGACGAGCTGGACGCCGTGCTGCACGCGCTCCAGGGCGGTTTCGTCCCGGCCGGTCCGTCCGGCTCTCCGCTGCGCGGCCTGGTCAACGTGCTGCCGACCGGCCGCAACTTCTACTCCGTCGACCCGAAGGCCGTCCCCAGCAAGCTCGCCTGGGAGACCGGCCAGGCGCTCGCCGCCTCCCTGATCGACCGTTACCGGGCCGACAACGACGGCGCCTACCCGCCCTCGGTCGGCCTGTCGCTGTGGGGCACCAGCGCGATGCGCACCGCCGGCGACGACATCGCCGAGGCCTTCGCGCTGCTCGGGGTCCGTCCGGTCTGGGACGACGCCTCCCGCCGGGTCACCGGCCTGGAGCCGATCCCGCTGGACGAACTGGGCCGGCCGCGCATCGACGTGACGCTGCGCATCTCCGGCTTCTTCCGGGACGCCTTCCCGCACGTCGTCGCCCTGCTGGACGACGCGGTGCGCCTGGCCGCCGCCCAGGAGGAGGCCGACGCGGACAACTTCGTCCGGGCCCACGTGCAGGCGGACCTCGCGGTGCACGGCGACGAGCGCAAGGCCACCGTCCGCGTCTTCGGCTCCCGCCCGGGCACCTACGGCGCGGGCCTGCTCCAGCTGATCGACAGCCGGGACTGGCGCACCGACGCCGACCTGGCCGAGGTGTACACGGTCTGGGGCGGCTACGCGTACGGCCGGGGGCTGGACGGCCGCCCGGCCCGCGAGGAGATGGAGACCGCGTACCGGCGGATCACCGTCGCGGCGAAGAACACCGACACCCGCGAGCACGACATCGCCGACTCGGACGACTACTTCCAGTACCACGGCGGCATGGTGGCCACGGTCCGCGCCCTCACCGGCAAGGCGCCGACCGCCTACATCGGCGACTCGACCCGCCCGGAGACGGTCCGCACCCGGACGCTCACCGAGGAGGCCGCCCGCGTCTTCCGCGCCCGGGTGGTCAACCCGCGCTGGATCGAGGCGATGCGCCGCCACGGCTACAAGGGCGCCTTCGAGATGGCCGCGACCGTCGACTACCTGTTCGGCTACGACGCCACCACGGGCGTGGTCGCGGACTGGATGTACGAGAAGCTGACCGAGGAGTACGTCCTCGACCCGGTCAACCGGGAGTTCCTGGCCGGCGCCAATCCGTGGGCGCTGCACGGCATCAGCGAGCGGCTGCTGGAGGCGGCGAGCCGCGGGCTGTGGGAGCGGCCGGACCCGGCGCTGATCGAGCAGTTGCAGGCCGCGTTCCTGGAGACCGAGGGGGACCTGGAGGGCGAGGAGGGCTGAGCGGGCGCGGCCGCCCGGCGGCCGGCGGGCCGCGCCGAGTTCGAAACGTGGCGTTCCCTTCACCCGTTCGGAGGACGGGAACGCTGGTGGCGCACGGCGCCCGAGCGGACAATACGGGGCATGTCGCGCCGCATCGCTCCCGCCAGCCGCATCCCGAGCACGACCGCCGCCCCGGACGCCGTCCCGGACACCGGGGCGGACGCCGGGGCGGACGCCGCCCGGGCCGCCGTGCCGTCCGCCAGGAGACGGGGGCCGCGCGTGCCGCACCGGTACCGGGGGCGCTACGGGGCGCTGGCGGCCGGGGCGGTTCCGGTGCTGGCGTTCCCGGCGCCGGGGCAGGCCTGGCTCGCCTGGGTCGCGCTGGTCCCCGGGCTGCTGCTCATGCAGCGGGCGCCCTCGGGGCGGGAGGCGGCGGTGCGCGGCTGGTGGTTCGGGGCCGGGTTCATCCTCACCGCGATGTACTGGCTGGTGCCGTCCATCGGGCCCGGGCTCCCGGTGCTCGCGGTGCTGTTCGGGGGGCTGCAGGGCGCCGTGGGGTACGCCGCCCACCGGCTGCTCCACCCGCCGCTGACCACCCGTCGGGCGCTGCTGGCGCTGCTGGTCGTCCCCGCGGTGTGGGTGACCACCGAGTACGCCCGGTCCTGGCACGCGCTCGGCGGCCCGTGGGCGCTGCTCGGCGCCACCCAGTGGCAGCACCCGGCGATCCTGGGGCTGGCCTCGGCGGGCGGGATCTGGCTGGTGAGCGCCGCGGTGGCGGCGGTGAACACCGCGGTGCTGATCCTGCTGACCGCCGTGCACCGGCAGCCGCGGGCGGTCGCCGCGCTGACCGCCGTCCTGGTGCTGGCCGCCGGTCCGCTGCTGTTCGCGCTGCGCCAGGCGCCGGTCCGCACCGGGTCGGTGACGGTGGCGCTCGTCCAGCCGGGCATCGTGGAGGACCCGCAGGCCCGGTTCGACGCGAGCGCGCGGGCCACCGCCGACCTGGTCGGGCAGCCGGTGGACCTGGTGGTGTGGGGCGAGAGCAGCACCACCGCCGACCTGGACCGCGACCCCGTCGCGCGGGACGCCCTGCGCCGGCTCGCGGCGACCACCGGCGCCGAGGTCGTCGCCGGCGAGGACGCCCGCAAGGCCGACGGCCGGATCTCCAAGGACGCGGTGCTGGTCTCCCCGACGGGGGTGGTGGACCGCTACCGCAAGATCCGGCTGGTGCCCTTCGGCGAGTACATCCCGCTGCGCCCGGTGCTGGGCTGGATCGCCGGGGTCAGCCGGGCGGCGGGCGAGAACCGGGCTCCCGGCACGGCCTTCCACCTGCTGCCGGCCACCGACCGGGCGGGCGGGCCGCTGCCGGTCGGCGCCCTGATCTGCTTCGAGTCGGCGTTCCCGGACATGGCCCGGACGGCGGCGCGGGACGGCGCCCGGGTGCTGGTCTACCAGTCCTCGACCTCGACCTTCCAGCGCACCTGGGCCCCGGAGCAGCACGTCGCGCTGGCGGCGATCCGCGCCGCGGAGACGGGGCGTCCCGCCGTGCAGGCCTCGCTGACCGGCGTCTCGGCCGCCTTCGACGCCCAGGGGCGGGAGCTGGCCCGGCTCGGTACCGACGGCACCGGGGCGCTGACCGTCCGGGTGCCGCTCACCGCGCCCGGGACGCTGACCTGGTACGACCGGGTCGGTGACGTGGTGCCGCTGGGCGCTCTGCTGGTCGCGGCGGGGGCGGCGCTGGGCGGGTGGCGCGCGGCGGGGGCGGCGCTGGGCGGGTGGCGCGCGGCGGCCTCACGGCGGCCGGCCCGGCCGGTCGGCGCGGGCGCGCCCGCTCAGGCCTCCGGGGCGTCCGGGGCATCCGGGGCGTCCGAGGTGGACCGCGTGTCCGGGGCCTGCGCGGCGCCCGGCGGGCCCGGCGGGTCCGCTCAGGCGTCCGGCGGGTCCGCGGCGGACGGGCCGGACGGGCCGTCCAGGGCGGACGGGCCGGAGGCGTAGACGCCGAAGGCCGCGCCCTGGGCGTCGCGCAGGACGGCGATCCGTCGGCCGCCGGGCATCGAGTAGGCGGGCATCAGCACCGCCGCGCCGAGGGCGACCGCGCGCTCGACCGTGTTGTCGACGTCGCCGACCGAGAAGTACGGCAGCCAGTGCGGCCGCGCCTCGGGCGGGAAGCCCTCGCCCATCGCCAGCATCCCGCCGAAGTCCCGGCCGTCCACGCCCCACTGGGTGTAGTGCTCGGACGGGGCGACGGACCAGCCGAAGACCGCCGGATAGAAGGCGGTCGCGCCGGACGGGTCGCGGGTGAGCAGTTCCACCCAGCCGAGCGAGCCGGGCTCGTTGAACACGTCGGCGCCCGAGAAGGCACGGGCCTGCCAGAGGATGAAGACCGCTCCGGACGGGTCGGCCGCCACCGCGAACCGGCCGCGGTCGGGCACGTCGGTGGGCTCCTTCCGGAGGGATCCGCCGGCGTCCTCGACCCTCGCCGCGGTGGCGTCGGCGTCGGCGACCGCGAAGCAGACCGTCCAGGCCGTCGGCTGCTGCGGTGCGTAGCGCGGGGTGATGGCGGCTGCCGAGGCGTCTCCCAGCAGCATCCGGGTGTGGCCGCCGGCCTCGGCGCGGGCGCCGGGGTCGGGGCGCCAGCCGAACAGTTCGCCGTAGAAGGCCGTGGCGGCGGCCGGGTCGGAGGTGCCCAGCTCGACCCAGCACGGGCCGTTGGTGGTGACGGAGGTCTGCTTCATGGCCTGCGGCTCTCCCTGCTCCCCCGCCCCAGCATGCCCGGCCCGGCGGGGTGCGGGCGGCCGCTGGTGGGCCGAACGGGGCCGAACGGGGCCGAAGGGGGGGGTGGTGCGGGGGCGGTCGCCGACGACCGCCGACCACCGGCCCGCGCCCTCGGCCGTCAGCCCCGCGAAGCCCTCGCCACCGGGATCCAGAGCTCCGCCTCGCCATCGCCCGTCCCCTCGATGGCGCGGGCCCGCAGGATCTCCGGGCCGGGCCGGGCCTCGTACGGGTTGGACGGGAACCACTGGCTCGCCACGTCCCCCCACATCTGCTGCAGCGCCTGCGGGAACGTGCCCTTGTTCGTGAACACCGCCCACGTCCCGGCCGGGACGTGCAGGACCTCCAGGTCCTCCGGGACGTCCGCGTCCTCGCGCGCCACCACCGCGTGCCAGTAGTCGAGTTCGGACCCCTCCTCGCGGTTGGGCGAGAAGTCGTCGGTCACCGCGACGATGCCGGCCGGATCCTCCCCGGACAGCGCGGCGATGCGCGCGACGGTGTCCGCTCCGAGCCCCTTGACGAACTCGGCGATGTGCGGGTTGACCCCCAGGTAGATCAGGGGCACCCGGGCCTTCCGGCCGACGACCCGGAACTCCGGCTTCTCGACGATGCGGTACTCCATGCTGCTGCTTCCCTCCACGATGAGCCGGAAGGACATCCGGGGCTGGGAGGTGAGCACCGCACCGTCCCGCCGGGCCTCGCCCGGCCCGACCCCGTGCATGGCCCGGAACGCCCGGGCGAACGCCTCGCCCGAGGTGTAGCCGTACCGGACCGCGATGTCGAGCAGCGTCCGCTCGCCGTCGAGCACCTCGGCGCCGGCGACGGTCAGCCGCCGGCGCCGGACGTACTCCGACAGCGGCATCCCGGCGAGCAGCGAGAACAGCCGCCGGAAGTGGTACTCCGACGTCATCGCGATCCGCGCCAGTTCGGCCACGTCGATCTCGCGGTCCAGGTTCCGGTCGATCCGTTCCATCGCCCGGTTGAGGTGCTCCAGCACTCCGCCCCCGTCCTTCCTCACTGATCACCCACCGTAGGAAGGCCCCACTATGCCGCACCCGACGATCGGTGCCCGCTGCGGTCGGGTGCCGGTCGCCGGGTGACGGGGGAACGGGTGCGGGAACAGGGGCGGGGGCGGGGCGGGAGGACGGGCGGAGGGGTCAGACCACGCCCTGGGCCAGCATCGCGTCGGCCACCAGCTCGAAGCCCGCGATGTTCGCGCCCACCACGTAGTCGCCGGGGTGCCCGTAACGCTCGGCGGTGGTGAAGCAGGAGTCGTGGATGTGCTTCATGATCCCGGCCAGTCGCTCCTCGGTGTGCTCGAAGCTCCAGGAGTCGCGCGCGGCGTTCTGCTGCATCTCCAGCGCGCTGGTCGCGACGCCGCCCGCGTTCGCCGCCTTGCCCGGCCCGAAGGCCACCCGGGACTCCTGGAACACCCGCACCGCCTCGGGGGTGGTCGGCATGTTGGCCCCCTCGGCGACCGCCAGGACGCCGTTGCGCACCAGGGCGAGCGCGTCCGCCTCGGTCAGCTCGTTCTGGGTCGCGCACGGCAGCGCGACCTCACAGGGCACGCTCCACACACCGGGGCCCTCGACGAACCGCACGTGGCTGCCGCGCAGTTCGGCGTAGTCGGAGACCCGGCCCCGCCGGACCTCCTTGACCTCCTTGAGCAGGTCGAGGTCGATGCCCTTCTCGTCCACCACGTACCCGGAGGAGTCGGAGCAGGTCAGCACCGTCGCGCCGAGCTGCTGCGCCTTCTCGATCGCGTAGAGGGCCACGTTGCCGGAGCCGGAGACGACCACCCGGCGTCCTTCCAGGCTCTCGCCCCGGCTGCGCAGCATCTCGGCGGTGAACAGCACGCAGCCGTAGCCGGTGGCCTCCGTCCGGACCTGCGCGCCGCCCCAGCCGAGGCCCTTGCCGGTGAGCACACCGGCCTCGTAGCGGTTGGTGATCCGCTTGTACTGGCCGAACAGGTAGCCGATCTCGCGGCCGCCGACGCCGATGTCACCGGCCGGGACGTCGGTGTGCTCGCCGAGGTGGCGGTACAGCTCCGTCATGAAGGACTGGCAGAAGCGCATGACCTCGGCGTCCGACCGGCCCTTGGGGTCGAAGTCGGAGCCGCCCTTGCCGCCGCCGATCGCGAGGCCGGTGAGCGCGTTCTTGAAGATCTGCTCGAAGCCGAGGAACTTGACGATGCCGAGGTTGACCGAGGGATGGAAGCGCAGGCCGCCCTTGTACGGGCCGAGGGCGCTGCTGAACTCCACCCGGAAGCCGCGGTTGACGTGGATGTCGCCGGAGTCGTCCGTCCACGGCACCCGGAACATCAGCTGCCGCTCGGGTTCGCAGATCCGCTCGATGATCCGCGCGTCGAGGAGTTCGGGGCGGTGGGCGAGCACCGGGGCCAGGGTCTCCAGCACCTCGTGGACGGCCTGGTGGAACTCGCCCTCCCCCTTGTTGCGGCGGACCACGTCCGCGTAGAGGGCCTCGACGGCGCGCTGTTCGGCGTCGAACCGGGGCTGGGAGGCGGGGAGGGAGGTCGGGCGGGAGTCGGCGGTGGCACGGCTGGTGGGCATTCGATCAGGACCTTCCGTCGTGGTCGGTGGTCGTGCGCGAGGTGCTCCCGTGCCCAGGGAACGGGAGGAAGTCTCGCAGTGTCCACAGCTCGGGTCCATCCCTTCCACATGCTGGACTGCCGCACGGGAACAGGCGGGGCGGGCGAGGTGTTGTGCGCCTCCGTGGCCGGGTCGGGCCTCGGCGGTCTTCAGTTGTTCAAATTGGAACAACCGAGTACGGTCGACTTCCGATCCAACCGGATCCCCCCGGTTCCACCGGGATCCGGAGCGATCCGACCCGTTCCACCACCCGATCGACGGAGGCCCGTCCATGCCTCAGCCCGGCTCCGCCACGGTGCGCTCGCAGGTGCGCATCCCGCTGACCTTCCCCGACGGCTACCGCGCCGAGGCGGAGGTCTTCACCTTCCACGGCCTCACCGACGGCGCGGAGCACCTGGCGCTCGCCCTCGGCACGGTGCCCGAGGGCGGGACGCCGCTGGTGCGGCTGCACTCCGAGTGCCTGACCGGCGACGTCTTCGGCTCGGACCGCTGCGACTGCGGCCCGCAGCTGCGCGAGTCGGTGGAGCGGATCAGCGAGGCCGGCGGCTACCTGCTCTACCTGCGCCAGGAGGGCCGGGGCATCGGGCTGTACAACAAGCTCGACGCGTACGCCCTCCAGGACTCCGGCATGGACACCTACGACGCCAACACCGCGCTGGGCCTCCCCGAGGACGGCAGGGACTACACCGCGGCGGCCCAGATGCTCGGCACCCTCGGCGCCATCGGCATCGACCTGCTCAGCAACAACCCGGACAAGGCCGCCCAGCTCGCCCGCCTGGGCATCACCGTCCGACGGCGGGTGCCGACCGGCGTCCACCTGTCGGCGAGCAACGTCCGGTACCTGACGGCGAAGGTGGAGCGGACGGGGCACTCGATCGAGCTCTCCCAGCTGGTGGGCTGACCGCGGGAGGCCGACGGCGCCGGCACCCCCACCCGTCACCTGCCCGGCCGTCACCTGCCCGGCCGTCAGCCGCCCCGGTCACCCCTCGACCGGGCGCCCCGCGGGCTCCTCGACGATCCGGCGGGCGATCTCGGCCGGCCGCACCGGGCGGCCGAAGTGCCACCCCTGCGCCCAGTCGCAGCCCATCGCGCGCAGCCGCTCGGCGTCCTTGCGGGTCTCCACGCCCTCGGCGGTGACGGTCAGGCCGAGCGTGTGGGCCATCGACACCAGGCCGCTGACGATCCGCCACCCCGTGGCGCCGTCCTTGGCCGGGTCGTGCAGGTCACCGACGAAGGACCCGGCGATCTTCAAGCCGGACACCGGGAGGTCGCGGAGGTACGCGAGGTTGGACCAGCCGGTCCCGAAGTCGTCCACGGCCAGCGAGACGCCCAGGTCGACCAGCCCGTGCAGGGTGCGCAGCGCCTCGTCCTCGGGGCCGACCACCGTCGACTCGGTGATCTCCAGTTGCAGCCGGGACGGGTCGAGCCCGGTGCTGTCGAGGATCCGGCCGAGGTCGGTGACCAGCGCGGCGCTGCGCGCCTGCCGCACCGCCAGGTTGACGTTCAGCTGGGGCGCGGCGTCGCCGTACCGCTTGATCCAGTCGGCGGCCTGGCCGCAGGCCTGCTCGAGCACCCAGCGGCCGAGCGGCATGATCAGCCCGGTCTCCTCGGCGGTGGTGACGAACTCGTCGGGGCCGAGCACGCCCAGTTGCGGGTGGCGCCAGCGCACCAGCGCCTCGACGGCGGCCATCCGGCCGTCGGCGAGCTTGTACAGCGGCTGGTAGTCGATGAAGAACTCGCCGCGGTCCAGGGCGGCCGGCATCCGGACCGACACCGCGTAGCGGCTGACCGCGCGGGCGTTCTCCTTGGGGTCGAACAGCGTCCAGCGGCCGCGGCCGGCCTCCTTGGCCCGGTAGAGCGTGAGGTCGGCGGCCCGGACGGCGGCGCCGGGGGTGGTGGTGGACACCCGCCGCTCCAGCACGCCGACGCTGGCGCCGACGGCGAGCTTGTGGTCGCCGATCAGCACCGGTCCGGCCAGCGCCTTGAGCACGGTCTTGGCGGCGGCGACCGCCTCCTGCTCGCCGCGGCAGTTCTCCAGCAGGACGACGAACTCGTCGCCGCCGAGCCGGGCCACCAGGTGGCCGAGCGGGGTGAGGGCGGCCTTCAGCCGGGTGGCGACCGCCGCCAGCAGCTGGTCGCCCATGTCGTGACCGAGGCTGTCGTTGACGACCTTGAAGCCGTCGAGGTCGACGTAGCAGAGGCCGAACCTGGCGCCCGGTTCCGGGTCCTCAAAGAGCTTCTCCAGCCGCTCGAAGAAGGCGGCACGGTTGGGCAGGCCGGTCAGCGGGTCGTGGGTGGCCTGGTGGCGCAGCCGCTCCTGGAGCCGGTAGCGGTCGGTGATGTCCTCCAGCATCGCGACCTGGTACTGCGGCACGCCGTCGTCGTCGCGGATCAACGAGACCGTCAGGTGGGTCCAGACCACCTCGCCGTCCTGGCGGTAGTACGGCTTGTCGAACTGGAAGTACTCCCGCTTGCCGCTGATCAGCTCCTCGTAGGCCTCCCAGACGCCCGGGGTGTCCTCGGGGTGGACGAGGTCCCCGACCCGCACGCCGACCATGTCGGCCGGGCCGGCGCCGAACAGCTCCTGGAGGGCCTTGTTGACGGCCAGGATCCTGCCGTCGGTGTCGCCGATGCCGATGCCGATCGCGGCGCTCTCGAACAGGGCGCGGAACCGGGCCTCGGAGGCGCGCAGGGCGCGCTCCGCCTCCTTGCGGGCGACGTCGGCGGCGGTGCGGATGGCCTCCTGCTCGCGCAGGGTGCGCTCGCGCAGGGCGTTGGCCCAACCGGCCGCGAAGGCGCCGGTGAGGGCGGGGCCGCGGTCGTCGGGGACCGGCTGGACGTGGAGCAGTTCGACTGCCCGGGCCAGCAGGAGCGGGTCGGTGAAGTGGGCGTCGACCAGTTCGGCGGCGGCCCGGGCGGCCAGCCGGGGCTCGAACGGGTCGTCCTGCTGGGCGCGGTGGAGCAGTGCGGCGGTGCGCGCGACCACCCGGCCGAGCAGGCCGGGGTGCACGGCGATGCCGTGGTCGGCGGAGAGCAGGCGCGACCAGTCCTCGTGGAACCGCTCGGCGCTGCCGCCGGGCCGGGTGCTGCCGCTCATCCGGCCGCCCCGGTGCCGCATCTGGCCGCTCGGGTGCCGCATCGGCCCGCCCCGGAGGTACGGGCCGGCCCCGGCGTACGGGCCGACGCACCGGCGCCCGCTCCGCCGAGGTGGGATCTCGCGCCGGTCGGCCGCCCGTCGCGACCGCTCGAGCGCCCGTCGCGACCGCTCAAGAGCGGAACCCCACGCCCGCCATCCCGGCGATCCGCTCGGGATGCTCGCCGACGGTGTGCGGCTGGTCCGGGCGCCACTGCGGCAGCGGCACGACGCCCGGCTCGACCAGCTCGAAGCCGTCGAACATCGCGGTGACCTGCTCGCGGGTGCGCATGGTCAGCGGGGTCGGCGTCATCCGGTACAGCTTCTGGTGGTCCTCGGCCTGGTCCGGGCGGGCCTCCAGGGAGGCGTGGGAGAGGACCAGCGCGCTGCCGGCGGGAAGCGCGTCGCGGATCACCCGGATCAGCTTCCACGGATCCTCGTCGTCGGTGACGAAGTGGGCGACGGCCACCAGCAGCACGGCGACCGGCTCGCCGGCGGAGAGCAGTTCGGTGACCTCGGGGTGGCCCAGCAGGTCCTCGACGTCGCGCAGGTCGGCCCGGACGACGGCGCTGGCCGGGTCGTCCTGCATCAGCAGGCGGCTGTGCGCGACGGCGACCGGGTCGCGGTCCACGTAGACGACCCGGGCCTCGGGCCGGATCGCGCGGGCGATCTCATGCACCGCGCCGAAGGTGGGGATGCCGGAGCCGATGTCCAGGAAGCGGGTGACGCCCTGCTCGGCGAGGAAGGTCACCGCGCGGCGCAGGAAGGCCCGGTTGGAGCGCATGATCTGGGGCAGCTCGGGCCACATGGCGATCGCCTTGCGGGCCATCTCCCGGTCGACCTCGAAGTTGTGCGAGCCCCCCAGGTAGTAGTCGTAGACCCGTGCGGCGTTCGGTTTGTCCAGGTCCGTACCCTCCGGTACCCAGCTCGGTCGCCGCATGCCTGTGACTCCTTCACTCCGGTTCCGGGGGTGCAGCGTCCGGGGATGCTGCCGTGACTGATGAGACTACAAGCACCGAAGATCCTCCCCCGCACCCCGAACGGGTGCAAGCGGAGTGCGCCCTTCCCACGGGCTCGGCGGCCGGGTCGGCAGAAGCGCCGCGGGGCCGGGTCCGCAGGAAGGGCCGCGGGGCCGGGCCGGGCGGGGCTAGGGTGGGCGTGTGGACCCCAACCACTACCGTTTCCGGGGCGTGTGGCGCCTCCCCGTACCGGCGCCGGCGGTGTACGCGGCGCTGGCGGACGTACCGGGCTACCCGCTGTGGTGGCCGGAGATCCGTGAGGTCCGGCGGGCCGACGAGGACTCCGGCGACGTGGTGGTGCGCGCGCTGCTGCCGTACCGGCTGGTGATCCGGCTGGAGGCGACCCGGCGGGACCCGGGCACCGGGGTGCTGGAGGCGGCGATGCGGGGCGACCTCGAGGGCTGGTCGCGGTTCACGGTAACGCCGCTCGGGCCGCTCGGGCCGGACGGTTCGGACGGGCAGGGCGGGCTGGACGGGCCGGGCGGTGCGGGGTGCCGGGTGCTGTTCGAGGAGGAGGCCCGCCCCCGCAAGCCCCTGCTGCGCCGCCTCGCCCTGCCGCTGCACCCGCTGTTCCGGGCCAACCACGCGGTGATGATGCGACGGGGGCGGCGGGGCCTCGCGGCGCACCTGGCCGTCCCCGGCGGACTGCGGGCGCCGGTGCCCGGAGCGGCGCCCGGGACGGGGACGGCACCGGCCCGGGAGCGGGCGCCCGGCGCGGGGACGGTGAACCGGTGACGGACGACGGTACCGGGCGACGGGCGGACGGGCTCCGGAGCCCGTCCGCCGCCTTCGCCTTCGACGCCCCCTTCGACCGCACCGGCACCGGCAGCAGCAAGTGGGCCCGGGCCGCGGCGCCCGGGGTGATCCCGATGGGCCTGGCCGACATGGACCTGCCCGGGCCGCCCGCCGTCGCCGAGGCGCTGGAACGGCGCGCCCGCCACCGCGCGTACGGCTACACGGTCTGCGACCCGGCCGGCCGGGCGCTGGTGGCGGACTGGTACCGCGCCCGGCACGAGGCCGCGGTGGACCCCGACTGGGTGCTGCTGCTGCCCTGCAGCCCCCGCACCGCCCTCCGCCTGCTGCTGGACACCCTCCGCCCGCAGGCCCCCGTGCTCTCCCCCACTCCGGAGTGGGGCGGCTTCGCCCAGCTCTGCCGCGCGGCGGGGATCGACCACCGCGAGCTGCCGCTGCCCGTCGGCCCGGACGGCTACCGCCTCCCCGACGCCCCGCTGCCCCGGCCCACCGCGGCCGTCCTGCTGAGCAATCCGCACAACCCGTCCGGCCGGGTCTGGCCCGCCGCCGAGCTGCGCGCCCTGGCCGAGCGGGCCGCCGAGGCCGAAGCCCTGCTGGTCTCCGACGAGGTGCACGGCGACCTCACCCACCCCGGGCACACCCACCCCGTCGCCGTCACCACCGTCGGACCCGCCCTCCGCCACCGGGTCGTCACCCTGAACTCCGTCGGCAAGACCTTCAACTGCTCCGGCATTCCGAGCGGTTTCGCCCTCGTCCCCGATCCGGCCCTGCGCGCCCGGTTCACCGACACCCTGGCCGGCTACGGCCTCTGGGAGGGCGGGCTGCTGGAGCAGACCGTCCAGCACGCCGCGCTGCGCGAGGGCGGCCCGTGGCTGGACGCCCTGCTCGCCCACCTCGCCGCCGCCCGCACCCGGCTCACCGAGCGCCTCGGCCCGGCCGTCCGCTCGACTCCGCAGGCCTCCTACCTGCTCTGGCTGGACTCCGCCGCCCTCGGCCTGCCGCCCGCGACGGCCCGCGCGGCGCTGCTGGAGCGCTGCGGGCTGGAGGCCTCCGCCGGCGCGGACTTCGGCCCCGGCGGCACGGGCGCGCTGCGGCTGAACTACGCCCTGCCGGGGCCGGTGCTGGACACCGTCCTGTCCCGGCTGGACCGCCTGTGACCCGGGCATGTGCCCTCGGCGGGAGCGCCCCCCGCGCCCCGGCCACGACCCGCCCGCGACCCTCGTGCTCACCCGATCGCCAGGCCACCGACCTGCGGAAACGAACATTCACGCGATATTCGCGGAGCGGCCCCGCATGCTCCGTAGCAGACTGGGCACAGTAGACCGGGCCGCAATCGTGACCCCGAGGATGGTAAGTCCGGTGATACCGACATCGCGTACCACTCCGCCCGACCGGCGGAGCGCACCACCGCTCCCGACCGGGGTGGCCCCGCTGACCGAATCGGGGGCGCACAGCCACGTGTCGGGCGTCTGTTTCAAGATCGGACCACCGCGCCTGGTCGGCGTGGAGGTCGAGTGGTTCGTCCACGACGACCGATGTCCGAGTCAACCCGTACGACCCGAACTGATCCGCACCGCACTGGAGTCGCTGCCCCTCGGCGGCCCGGACGGCACCTCGCTCCCCTCCGGTTCGCGACTCACCCTCGAACCCGGCGGACAGGTCGAGCTCAGCTCCCCGCCCGCCACCGGCCTCACCGCCTGCGTCGACGGCACCCGGCGCGATCTCGCCGCCCTGCGGGCCGCCTTCGCGGCACAGGGCCTGCGTCTCACCGGCACCGGGACGGACCCGCTGGACCGCCCGCGCCGGATGGTGCTGGACCACCCCCGCTACCTCGCCATGGAGCGGTTCTTCGACTCGGCGGGCCCGTGGGGCCGGGTCATGATGACCGGTACCGCGTCGGTGCAGGTGTGCCTGGACGCCGGCGACGCGGACGGCCCGCAGGCGGCCGAGCGGCGCTGGCGGCTCCTCCACCTGCTGGGCCCGGTGCTGGTCGCCGCGTTCGCCAACTCCCCCCTGCTGGACGGCAGGCCGACCGGCCACCGGTCCACCCGGCAGACCGTCTGGTCCCGGATGGACCCGAGCCGCACCCTCGCGCCCGAGCCGGACCACGGCGATCCGCGCGAGGCCTGGGCCCGGTACGTGCTGGACGCCGAAGTCCTCTGCGTGCGAAGGCCGGAGGGCATGCCGTGGACGGCCCCGGCCGGTCTGACCTTCCGGGACTGGATCCGCGGCGCGGGTGAACGCCCGCCCACGCTGGCCGATCTGGAGTACCACTGCACGACGCTGTTCCCGCCGGTGCGCCCGCGCGGCCATCTCGAACTGCGGATGGTCGACGCCCAGCCCGGGGACGGCTGGGCGGTGGTCACCGCGCTGGTCACCGCGCTGCTGGAGGACCCGGTGGCCGCCGACACCGCACTGGCCGCGCTGGAGCCGCTGGACGCCCTCGACCGCCGTGACCGGGCGGCCGACCGGCGCCCGCCGCGCAGCGAGGTCTGGCGCCGCGCCGCCACCCTGGCCGTCGCCGATCCCGAGCTGCGCCGCGCCGCGCTCACCTGCTTCGCCGCCGCCGATGCCGCGCTGGGCCGCCTGCCCGGCGCGGCGGGGCTGCGCACCGCCGTCGCCGAGTTCGCCGAGCGCTACCCCGCCCGCGGTCGCTGCCCGGCCGACGACCAGCTGGACGCCCTGCGCTCCGGCACCCGACGCACTCCGCCGGAGGAGGCACCATGACCGACGTCCGACCGCCCGCCGCCCCGGGAACGGACACCGAGGCGCTGCGCGAGAGCATCGCCACCGAGTTGCTGGCCGCCCGGGCGCGGACCGCCGCGCTCACCGACTGCGTCGAGGACGCCGATCTCACCGCCCAGCACTCGCCGTTGATGTCACCGCTGGTCTGGGACCTCGCGCACATCGGCAACCAGGAGGAGCTCTGGCTGCTGCGCAACGTCGGCGGCCGCGATCCGATGCACCCGGAGATCGACCCGCTGTACGACGCCTTCCAGCACTCCCGCGCCGAACGCCCGACCCTGCCGCTGCTGCCACCCGCGGAGGCCCGCGCCTACGCCCACGAGGTGCGCGGCCGGGTGCTGGACCTGCTGGCCGCCAGTCCGCTGGAGGGCGCGCCGCTGCTGGACGCCGGGTTCGCCTTCGGGATGATCGCCCAGCACGAGCAGCAGCACGACGAGACCATGCTGATCACCCACCAGCTGCGCCGCGGCGAACCCGCGCTGGCCGCTCCGCCGCCACCGCCCGCGCCCGCCGATGCGGCCGCCCTGCCCGCCGAAGTCCTCATCCCCGCCGGGCCGTTCACCATGGGCACGGACACCGAGCCGTGGGCCCTGGACAACGAGCGTCCGGCGCACACCGTCGACCTGCCGGCCTACTACCTGGACACCACGCCGGTCACCAACGCCGCCTACCTGCGCTTCATCGAGGACGGCGGCTACCAGGACCCGCGCTGGTGGACCGAGCAGGGCTGGGAGCACCGGCTCCGGGCCGACCTGACCGCCCCGCTGTTCTGGCGGTGCGAGGACGGCCAGTGGCTGCGCCGCCGCTTCGGCACCGTCGAGCCCGTCCCGTCGGACGAGCCGGTGCTGCACGTCAGTTGGTACGAGGCGGACGCGTACGCCCGCTGGGCCGGGCGGCGCCTGCCGACCGAGGCCGAGTGGGAGAAGGCCGCCCGGCACGACCCGGCCGGCGGCCGCTCCCGCCGCTACCCCTGGGGAGACGGGCCGCCCGGCCCCGAGCACGCCAACCTCGGCCAGCGCCACCTGCGCCCGGCTCCGGCGGGCAGCTACCCGCAGGGCCGGTCCCCCTACGGCGTGCGGCAGCTGATGGGCGACGTGTGGGAGTGGACGGCCAGCGACTTCCGCCCCTACCCGGGGTTCCGGGCCTGGCCGTACGCGGAGTACTCGGAGGTCTTCTTCGGGCCGGAGTACAAGGTCCTGCGCGGCGGGTGCTTCGCGGTCGCGCCGGTCGCCTGCCGGGGGACCTTCCGCAACTGGGACTACCCGGTCCGCCGGCAGATCTTCTCCGGTTTCCGCACCGCCCGCACCCCGGAGGGCGACTGATGTGCCGGCACATCGCCTACCTCGGTGAGCCGGTGGCGCCGCAGGAGCTGCTGGTGCACCCGCCGTACGCGCTGTACCGGCAGTCCTGGGCCCCGCGGATCCAGCAGCACGGCACGGTCAACGTGGATGGCTTCGGCCTCGGCTGGTACGCGGACGGCGACGAGCTGCCCGCGCGCTACCGCCGGGCCGGGCCGATCTGGGCGGACCGGACCTTCGCCGACCTCGCCCGGGTGATCCGCACCCGGGCGCTGCTGGCGGCCGTCCGCTCCGCCACCGAGGGCTGTGCGGCCGGTGAGGCCGCGGCCGCGCCGTTCGCCGCCGAGCGCTGGCTGTTCAGCCACAACGGCGCGGTGGCCGGCTGGCCGGGCAAACTGGACGCGCTCGCCGCCCTGCTCCCGCCGGCCGAGCTGCTGGAGCTGGAAGCGCGCAGCGACTCCGCCCTGCTGTGGGCCCTCACGCTGCACCGGCTGCGCCGGGGCGCGGACCTCGGCGAGGCACTGGCGGGCACCGTGGCGGACGTCGCCGCGCACACCACCGGCCGGCTCAACCTGCTGCTCACCGACGGCACCGCGCTCGCCGCGACCACCTGGGGCGACGACCTGCACCACCGCACCCTGCCGGGGCTCGGCACGGTGGTGGCCTCCGAACCGTACGACGACGCGCCGGGCTGGACGTCCGTGCCGGACGGCTCGCTGGTGCTGGCCGATGCCGGCGGCGTCACCCTCCGGCAGCTGCCCACCTACGGCTGATTCGCCGCCCTCCCTTCACCTTCTGAACAGAGGAACCACCCTGTCATGGACACATTCGATCTCACCCGGCTGCTTCCCGCCGACCACTTCAGCACCGCGCTGCGCCACGACGTGCAGCAGGGACTGACCTCCCAGCCCAAGTGGTTGCCGCCCAAGTGGTTCTACGACGCCCGGGGCAGCGAGCTGTTCGAGGAGATCACCCGGCTGCCGGAGTACTACCCGACCCGCGCCGAGCGGGCGATCCTGACCGCCCGGGCCGGCGAGATCGCCGCCGCCACCGGGGCCCGCACCCTCGTCGAGCTGGGTTCCGGCTCCTCCGAGAAGACCCGGCTGCTGCTGGACGCGCTGCGCTCGCTCGGCACCCTGGAGGCGTACGTCCCGGTGGACGTCAGCGAGAGCGCGCTGACCGCGGCCGGCACCGCCCTCGCCGCCGAGTACCCCGGCCTGGCCGTGCACGGCGTGCTGGCCGACTTCACCGCCAAACTGGGGCTGCCCCCGGAGGGCGGCCCCCGCCTGGTCGCCTTCCTCGGCGGCACCGTGGGCAACCTGCTGCCGCCGGAGCGGGCCGCCTTCCTGCGCGGTCTGCGCGCGGCCCTGGACCCGGGCGACTTCCTGCTGCTCGGCACCGACCTGGTCAAGGACCCCGCGGTGCTGGTCGCCGCCTACGACGACGCCTCCGGGGTGACCGCCGAGTTCAACCGCAACGTGCTCAACGTGCTCAACCGCGAACTGGGCGCCGACTTCGACCCGGACGCCTTCGAACACGTCGCCCGCTGGGACGCCGAGCAGGAGTGGATCGAGATGCGGCTGCGCTCACTGCGCTCGCAGACCGTGAAGATCCCGGCGCTGGACCTGCCGGTGAACTTCGACCGGGGCGAGGAGCTGCGCACCGAGGTGTCGGCCAAGTTCCGCCGGGAGCGGGTGGCCGGGGAGCTGGCGTCGGCCGGGCTGCGGCTGACCCACTGGTGGACGGACCCCGAGGGGCGCTTCGGCCTGTCCCTCTCGGCGCCCTCCTGAGCGGCGTCGCGCGATCCCCGGGCCTGCGGAGCGGCCACCGCAGCCCGGGGACGGCTCAATTTGCTTGTTCACCTTACGAATTCTGAGCGACGAACCGAGGCCCCCGATGTACAAGACTTAAACGAACGGGGTTACGATCTCGGCTACCGAGCTCAGCGTTGAGTACCAGGAGTCAAGATCGTGAGCGTCACCCAGAAGCCCTCCGGGGCGGTCGAGGCCCCCGCCCCCGGCCGCCTCGGCTTCGTCGTCTTCATCACCGCGGCAGCGGCACTCGGCGGCTTCCTCTTCGGCTACGACAGCTCCGTGATCAACGGCGCCGTCTCCGGCATCCAGGGGAAGTTCGGCGTCGGCAGCGGCGAGACCGGCCTGATCGTCTCCTCGGCGCTGCTGGGCTCGGCGGTCGGCGCGGCGCTGGCCGGCCGGTTCGCCGACCGCTACGGCCGCATCAAGGTCATGAAGGCGGGCGCGCTGCTGTTCGCCGTCAGCGCCGTCGGCTCGATGCTGCCCTTCTCCCCCTGGGACCTCGCCCTGTGGCGCGTCCTCGGCGGAGCGGCCATCGGCATCGCCTCGGTGATCGCCCCGACCTACATCGCCGAGGTCGCGCCGACCAGGTACCGGGGCCGGCTGGCCTCCTTCCAGCAGGCCGCGATCGTGCTCGGCATCGCGATATCCCAGCTGGTCAACTGGGTGCTGGCGGACGCCGCCGGCGGGGACACCCGCGGCCACCTGCTCGGGCTGGAGGCCTGGCAGTGGATGCTGGGCGTCTGCGTGGTCCCGGCCGCCGTCTACTTCGTGCTCTCCTCGGTGATCCCCGAGTCCCCGCGCTACCTGATCCAGGCCGAGCGCCTGGACGACGCCCGCAAGGTGCTGGCCGAGGTCGAGGGCGAGGGCATCGACACCGACGCCCGGATCGCCGAGATCCAGGCGCTGATCGCCTCCGACCACCGCCCGCGCTTCACCGACCTGCTCGGCGGCCGCTTCGGCCTGCTCCCGATCGTCTGGGTCGGCATCGGCCTGTCGGTCTTCCAGCAGCTCGTCGGCATCAACGTGATCTTCTACTACTCGTCGATCCTGTGGCAGTCGGTCGGCATCGACCAGAGCAACTCGCTGCTGATCAGCTTCATCGGCTCGGTCATCAACATCCTCGGCACCGTGATCGCGATCCTGCTGGTCGACCGGATCGGCCGCAAGCCGCTCGCCCTGATCGGCTCGGCCGGCATGGCCGTCACGCTGGCCGCGGCCGGCTGGGCGTTCTCCTCGGCCACCGGCTCGGGCGACAACGTCTCGCTGCCCGACTTCCAGGGCACCGTCGCCCTGATCGCCGCCAACGCCTTCGTGCTGTTCTTCGCGATGTCCTGGGGCGTGGTCGTCTGGGTGATGCTCGGCGAGATGTTCCCGAACCGGATCCGCGCCGCCGCGCTCTCCGTCGCCGCCTCCGCGCAGTGGATCGCCAACTGGGCGATCACCGTCTCGTTCCCGTCGCTGTCGCGCTGGAACCTCTCGGCGACCTACCTGGTGTACGCGGCCTTCGCGGCGCTGTCGCTCGTCTTCGTGGCGAAGTTCATGCGGGAGACCAAGGGCGTCCGACTCGAGGACATGGGCTGACAGGCCGACCATCGGCTGGTCCTACGGTCGGACCTTCGGCCCCCGCACCCTAGCGCGATCGGCGCGGGTGCGGGGGCCGAATCGTTCACTCCCTGCGGCCGCCCGGCCACCTCCGGTACTCCTGGGCGGCAGGAGGGATGTGTCCTTGATCTTCAACCGGCTTCGCACCCGCAGAACGGCCACCGCCCCGAGCGGCGGCTGCCCCTACGCCCACGCCCACACCCACGGCGGTGCGCCGGGCGCGTTCCCGCCACCGCCCGCCCCGGCGTCCGCGGCGCACCGACCGGTACCGCCGACGCCGGCACCGTCCACCGGCCCTGCCGGACCGAGCGGCGGCCCCGTCGACGACCGCTCCAGCGCTCCGTCCGCCGACCGGACCACCGAGCGGTCCCCGGATCCGCTCGCCGACCCGACCACCGAACCGACCACCGACCGGACCACCGCTCCCTTCACCGATCCGGACCAGGCCGCCGAGTTCGTCCGCCAGTTCCACCGGGAGCAGCCCGCCGCGGGGGACCCGGAGCCGCGGCTGCGCGCCGTCCTGGACGAGATCGACCGCACCGGCACCTACCGCCACACCTCCGCCGAACTCGGCTACGGCGCCAAGCTGGCGTGGCGCAACGCCGCCCGGTGCATCGGCCGGCTCTACTGGCGCAGCCTGGTGGTCCGCGACCTTCGGCACCTCTCCTCGGCCGACGACATCGCCGCCGAGTGCTTCGAGCACCTGCGCGCGGCCGGGAACGGCGGCCGGATCCGCCCGATGGTCTCGGTGTTCGCCCCCGACCGGCCGGGCCGCCCGGCCGCCCGCATCCTCAACCAGCAGCTGGTCCGCTACGCCGGGCACCGGGTCGACGGCGCCGTGGTCGGCGATCCGGCCGGCACCGTGCTCGCCGCCCGGGCCCGTGACCTCGGCTGGAAGTGCGCCGAGGACCGCTTCGAGGTGCTGCCGCTGATCATCCAGGAACGCCCGGGCGAGCGGCCCGTCTGGTACGAGCTGCCGGACGGCACCGCGCTGGAGGTGCCGCTCAGCCACCCGGAGCACCGTTGGTTCGCCGACCTCGGGCTGCGCTGGTACGCGGTGCCCGCCATCAGCGACATGACGTTGGAGATCGGCGGCGTGCGCTACCCCTGCGCACCGTTCAACGGCTGGTACATGGGCACCGAGATCGGCGCCCGCAACCTGGCCGACGCCGACCGCTACGACATGCTCGGCACCGTCGCCGAGCGGCTGGGCCTGGACACCTCCAGCGACCGCACGCTCTGGCGCGACCGCGCGCTGGTCGAGCTCAACATCGCGGTGCTGCACTCCTTCCAGGAGGCGGGGGTGACGATCGCCGACCACCACACCGAGTCGGAGCGCTTCCTCAAGCACGTCGCCCAGGAGAAGCGGCTCGGCCGTCCCACGCCCGCCGACTGGAGCTGGATCGTGCCCCCGGTCTCCGGCGGGCTCACGCCGGTCTACCACCGGTACTACGACCCGGTGGACCCGGCGCAGCGGCCGGCCTTCGTCACCCGCGAGCCCTGGTAGGCCCGCTCCTCGACGCGCACCGGGGCGCCGGGCACGCCGGGCACCCAAACAGCGGGACACCGGGGGCGCCGGGGGTGCCGGGGCACCGCGGCGCCGGCTACGAGGGCGCGGCCAGGCGCTCGAAGCGCACCGCGAGCCCGTCCAGCAGCGCCTCCAGGCCGGTCTCGAAGGCGCCCTCGTCCACCGTCCCGCGGTGCCCGGCGAGCCGGTGCGCCTCACCCAGGTGCGGGTAGTCGGCCGCGTCGTAGACCTCGGCGTCCGCCGGGAAGCCGGCCGCGAAGGAGGCGAGCGCGGAGCCGGTCACGAAGTAGCGCATCAGTGCGCCGATCCGGGTGGCCTGGCCGCGCGGCCACCCGGACTCGACCAGGTGCCCGAAGACGGCGTCGGCCAGCCGCAGTGCGTTGGGCCGACGCCCCGGGCCCTGGGCGAGCACCGGGACGATGTTGGGGTGGGCGGCCAGCGCGGCGCGGTAGGAGCGGGCCCAGTCGCGCAGCGCCTGCGGCCAGGGGGTCGACGGCCGGATCGGGGCGTCGGACGGGCCGGCGGCCGGCGCGGAGCCGTGGAACATCGACAGGTCGACCTCGCCGATGACGCTGTCCACCACCGCGTCCAGCAGCTCGTCCTTGGTGGCGAAGTGGTTGTAGAGCGAGGGCCCGCTGACCGACAGCTCGGTGGCCAGCCGGCGGGTGGAGAGGGCGTCCAACCCCTCCTCGTCGATCAGCCGCAGCGCGGCGGCGACGATGCGCTCGCGGCTGAGCAGCGGGGTGCGCGGACGGGCCATCGCGGCGGTTTCCTCCGGTTCCTCGGGCCGGCTCCTCCGGCCGGGTGGGTGGGGACCGATTCTGGCAGGTGCCCCTTCCCAGCGCGGCCCGCCCGGGGCTACAGTCCCCCCGTAAAAACTTGCAGCGCTAGTTTACCGGCCCGCAGCCGTCGGCGGGCCCGAGTCGGGAGCCGCCGTGAACCTGGAGTTGTCCGAGGAGCAGAGCGCCGTCCGGGACCTCGCCGCCGCCTTCACCGACCGCGAGATCGTGCCGTACGCCGCCGAGTGGGACCGCGCCGAGTCGGTGGACCGGGCCGTCATCGGCAAGCTCGCCGGGGTCGGCTTCCTCGGCCTGACCATCCCCGAGGAGTACGGCGGCAGCGGCGGCGACCACCTCGCCTACTGCCTGGTGCTGGAGGAACTCGGGCGCGGCGACTCGGCCGTCCGCGGGATCGTCTCGGTCTCGCTGGGCCTGGTCGGCAAGTCGATCAACAGCTACGGCACCGAGGAGCAGAAGCGGTACTGGCTGCCCCGGCTCACCTCGGGCGAGGCGCTCGGCTGCTTCGCGCTCACCGAACCCGCTACCGGCTCGGACGCGGCCAACCTCACCACCCGGGCCGTCCGGGACGGCGACGACTGGCTGATCAGCGGCGCCAAGATGTTCATCACCAACGGCACCTGGGCCGACGTCGCGCTGGTCTTCGCCCGCACCGGCGGCAGCGAGCCCGACCAGCAGGGCCACCGGGGCATCACCGCCTTCCTCGTCCCCACCGGGCTGCCCGGCTTCGGCCGCACCACCATCCACGGCAAGCTCGGCCTGCGCGGCCAGGCCACCGCCGAACTCGCCCTGGACGGCGTCCGGGTGCCCGACAGCGCCCGGCTCGGCGAGGTCGGCAAGGGCTTCACGGTGGCGATGGCGGCGCTGGCCAAGGGCCGGATGTCGGTCGCGGCCGGCTGCGTCGGCATCGCCCGGGCCTGCCTGGAGGCCGCCGTCCGGTACGCGGGCGAGCGCGAGCAGTTCGGCCGCCCGATCGCCTCGCACCAGCTCGTCCAGGAACTGCTGGCCGGCATCGCGGTGGACGTCGAGGCCGCCCGGCTGCTCACCTGGAAGGTCGCCGACCACATCGACCGCGGGCTGCCGTTCGCCACCGAGTCCTCAATCGCCAAGCTCCACGCGAGCGAGGCCGCCGTCCGGGCCGCGAACAACGCGCTCCAGGTGTTCGGCGGCTACGGCTTCGTCGACGAGTACCCGGTCGGCAAGTACCTGCGCGACGCGCGGGTGATGACCCTCTACGAGGGCACCAGCCAGATCCACCAGCTGCTCATCGGGCGTGCCCTGACCGGCGTCAACGCCTTCTGACCGGCTCCCCTCCCGGACCTGCCGGCCCGCCCCGCCGCCGGAGTCCCCCGGACCACCCGCAGCCGACCGACGACCACCGGCAACCGACCGCCGCAGCCGACCCGGCTGCCGAAGCCCACCGATCACCAGCTCACCCGATCACCTGATGAGGAGCACGACGTGCGTCCTGTCTACTTCGCCGCCGCCCGCCGCACACCCATCGGCCGGCTGCGCGGAGCGCTCGCCACGGTCCGCCCGGACGACCTCTCGGCCACCGTGCTGCGTGCCCTGCTCTCCGACCTCCCCGCCCTCGACCCGGCCCGGATCGACGACGTCTACTGGGGCGCCGCCAACCAGGCCGGCGAGGACAACCGCAACGCCGCCCGGATGGCCGTCCTGCTGGCCGGCCTGCCGGAGACCGTCCCCGGCGCCACCGTCAACCGGCTCTGCGCCTCCGGCCTGGAGGCCGTCACCCTCGCCGCCCGGGCCATCGGCTCCGGCGAGGCCGACGTGGTGCTGGCCGGCGGCTGCGAGTCGATGACCCGCGCGCCCTTCGTCCTGCCCCGCCCCGACGAGGCGCTGCCGCACCGGATCGAGACCTACGACACCCGGCTCGGCTGGCGGCTCACCAACCCGCGGATGGCGGAGCTGCACGGCGTGCTCAGCATGGGCGAGACCGCCGAGGAGGTCGCGCGCCGGTACGGCATCGACCGGGAGCGCCAGGACGCCTTCGCCCTGCGCAGCCACCAGCGGGCCGCCGCCGCCCGTAAGGACGGGCACTTCGACGCCGAGCTGGTCCCGGTCGAGCGCCCGGACGGCGTGACCGTCGGCCAGGACGAGGGGATCCGCGAGGACACCAGCCTGGAGAAGCTCGCCCGGCTGAAGCCGGCCTTCCGCCCGGACGGCACCGTCACCGCCGGCAACGCCTCGCCGATGAACGACGGCGCGGCCGGGCTGGTCCTGGTCAGCGAGGAGGCGCTGCGCGACCTCGGGCTGCAGCCGCTCGGCCGCTACGTGGCCGGGGCCTCGGCCGGGGTGCACCCGGACGTCATGGGCATCGGCCCGGTGCCGGCCACCCGCAAGGTGCTCGACCGGGCCGGCTGGACCCTCGCCGACCTGGACACCGCCGAGCTCAACGAGGCCTTCGCCGCCCAGGCGCTGGCCTCCGCCGACGGCATCGGCTTCGGCCCGGAGCAGGCCGACGAGCTGGTCAACCCCAGCGGCGGCGCGATCGCCCTCGGCCATCCGCTGGGCGGCTCGGGCGCCCGCATCCTCACCACCCTGCTGCACCGGATGCACCGCACCGGCGCCCGGCGCGGCCTGGCCACGATGTGCGTGGGCGTGGGGCAGGGTACGGCCGTGCTGGTCGAGAACGTCTGACGGGGCCTCCGGTGAGGGAGATCGGCGACGGCGTCCAGCGACGGCGTTCGGCGGGCGACGGCGTTCGGCGGGCGACGGCGTTCGGCGGGCGACGGCGTTCGGCGGGACAGCCCGGCGCGACGGCGTCCGACGCCGTCCGGCGAGGCGGTTCGGGAGGGAGTCCAGTGAGGGAGTTTCCAGTGATCGGAGGAACTGAGATGGCCCGTTTCACGGGGAAGGTCGCCGTGGTGACCGGTGCGGCGCAGGGCATCGGAGCGGCCACCGCCCGGCGGCTGGCGGAGGAGGGCGCGGCGGTCGCCGTGGTCGACCTGACCGCCGAGCGGGCGGCCGGCACGGTCGCCGAGATCACCGCCAAGGGCGGCACGGCCCGGGCGTACGGCTGCGACGTGGCCGACTACGACTCCGTCGAGGCGGTGTTCGCGCGGATCGCGGAGGAACTCGGCGGCCTGCACATCCTGGTGAACAACGCCGGGATCACCCGGGACAACCTGTTCTTCAAGATGCCCAAGGCCGACTGGGACGCGGTGCTGACGGTGAACCTGACCAGCGCGTACAACTGCAGCCACGTGGCGCAGAAGTACATGGTGGCGCAGAAGTACGGGAAGATCGTCTCGCTCAGCTCCCGCTCCGCGCTCGGCAACCGGGGCCAGGCCAACTACGCGGCCGCCAAGGCGGGCATCCAGGGGCTCACGGCGACCCTGGCGATCGAACTCGGACCGTTCAACGTCAACGTCAACGCCGTCGCCCCCGGCTACATCGCAACCGCGATGACCGCGGCCACCGCGGAGCGGGTCGGTGCCACCGCCGAGGACCACCAGGCCGAGGTGGCCGCCCGCACGCCGCTGCGCCGGGTCGGGCAGCCAGAGGAGATCGCCTCGGTGGTGGCCTTCCTGGCCAGCGAGGACGCCTCGTACGTGAGCGGGCAGACGCTGTACGTCAACGGCGGGGCCCGATGAGCTGACGGGGGCTTACCCCGGGCCGGTCAACTGGGTAAACTTGGCCAACTCGGTGAAAACTGTGAACTCGGTGAGCCGTTTCTGACGGGTGATCAGTCCGCCGTCCCAGGTGAGGGGTTACCTTCCCCTGGGACGGCCTTTACCTTTTCGCGTGGCCGAGCATGACCATGCAGTTGGTCGGACTACCCCACCAAATGACTATGGCATGATCATGCGGCAGTCGATGGGATGGCCGGACCGACCCGACCTGACCAAGGCCGGGCCCTGCGTCCCCCTCAAGGAGTCCCATGGGCAGCCCCGCTACCCTCCGCCGCGCCCTGGCTCTGCTCGCCGTGGGGGCAACCGCCCTCACCGCCGGCACCATTGCCGTACCGGCCGTCGGCGCCGCGACCGCCGCCCCCGCGCACGACCTCCCGGGCGTCCACGTCCGCCCGGCCTCGTTCGGCCACCACAACGCCCAGGCGCGCGTCGCGCCGCTGAGCACCACCCAGTGCGTCAGCCAGATCGGCATCCACTGCTACTCGCCGCTGCAGTACCGCAACGCCTACAACCTGAACCCGCTGTACCAGCAGGGCGTCACCGGGAAGGGCCGCACGATCGTCATCGTCGACTCCTTCGGCTCGCCGACCATCCAGCACGACCTGGAGGTCTTCGACAAGCAGTGGGGCATCCCGGACACCCAGGTCGAGGTGAAGAAGTGGGGCAACGTCCCCGTCTTCGACCCGAAGAACCCCGACCACACCGGCTGGGCCGGCGAGACCACCCTGGACGTCGAGTACGCCCACGCGATCGCCCCCGACGCGCACATCATCCTGGTCGAGACCGGCGTCGCCGAGACCGAGGGCACCACCGGTCTGCCCGAGATGATGGACGCCGAGAAGGCCCTCATCAAGGAAGGCCGCGGCGACGTCATCTCGCAGAGCTTCGGCGCCACCGAGAACACCTTCCCGGGCTACGACAAGGGCGACTTCAAGTCGCTGACCGACCTGCGCTACGCCTTCAAGGCCGCCGCCGACCGCAACGTCACCGTGCTCGCCGCCTCCGGCGACAACGGCGCGACCGACGCGCAGGAGAACGGCAGCGACCTGTACCCGTTCAAGGTCAACTCCTGGCCGTCCTCGGACCCGCTGGTCACCTCCGTCGGCGGCACCCAGCTCACCCTGGACGACAACGGCAACCGCACCGCCGCCGACAAGGTGTGGCACGACAAGTCGGGCGCCGGTGGCGGTGGCGTCTCCGGCATCTTCGACCGCCCGTGGTACCAGGCCGGCGTCGCGAACGTCACCGGCAACCACCGCGGCACGCCGGACATCAGCATGAGCGCGGCCGTCGACGGCGCCGCCTGGACCTACGAGTCCTACGACCCGACCGCGGTCGGCTGGCACCTCACCGGCGGCACCAGCGAGGCCACCCCGCTGTTCTCCGGCGTCGTCGCCCTGGCCGACCAGCTCGCCGGCCACCGCCTCGGCCAGCTCAACTGGCGCATGTACGGCCTGAACCTGCTGCCGAGCAAGTGGAGCGGCATCGTCGACGTCAAGGACGGCGACAACGGCTGGAACGGCGTCACCGGCTACAACGCCACCGCGGGCTACGACCTCGCGAGCGGCCTCGGCACCATCGACGGCACCAAGTTCGTCCACGCGCTCGCCGGCGACGTCCAGGGCGACAACGCGCAGGGCGACCAGCGGTAAGCGGTCGTCGCTCCTCGGCGCCTCAAGGACGGCGCCCGGAGCGCCGACGGTCGGCGGCGGACGGCGGACCGCCGCCGGCGGACGGCTGACGGGCGACCACGAACAGCGGGCGGATGACGGATCCGGGATCCGTCATCCGCCCGCTGTTCTCCGTCGTGCGTCAGGCCTGCCCGGCGGCCCCCGACGCGGCGGACAGCTGGGCGAGGTAGCGCTCGGCGGCGCGCAGCTTGCGGCCGTCCGGGCCCGGGAGGTAGGCCCGCATCTCGATGATCTCCGGAGCGATGCGGATGGCCTCCGCGCGGTCGGTGATCGAGCGCCAGCAGGCTTCGGCGTTGGTGGCCGCCTGCTGGGTCTCCGGGTGGGCGCCGCCCTGCGAGCGCAGCAGCGACAGGGCCACCTCGCGGTAGATGTCGGCCGCCTCGGACAGCCGGCCCGCGAGCCGGCACACGTGCGCCCGGACCTGACGCACCTGGAGCACGGGCTCGGAGACGGCCCCGTGCTCGGCGATCGCCTCCAGCTCGAGCGCGAAGGCGAGGTCCGTCGCCGCGGCGTGGTCCCCGGCGTCGGCACTGCGGACGATCCGTCCGATCACCTCGCGGTAGTCCGCCCGGGGCGCACTGGGAGCCGGGGCCCCGGGGGCGTCCGCAGGGGATACGACGGGGGTGCCGACCGGGGTGCCGGCAGGCGTCGGCGGCTGGTCGGCGGGCGCCTCGTCGGCCGGGGTGCGGTCCTTCGGCCCTTCGTCCGTCGGCGCGGCTTCGACCGGCCCGGCCCCGGCAGGTGCGGTCCCGACCGGCGCGGAATCGGCCGGCGCGGAATCGGCCGGGACGGCGTCCCGGGGTCCCTCCACCAGGTCGACCGCCTCCGCAGGCCGAGGCCCGTCCGCGACCTCGACGACTCCGGCGTCCTCGGCAGCACCGACGCCCTCGGCAGCCTCGGCGGCCTCGGGGGCGTCGGCGGCCTCGGCGAGCTCGTCGGCGTCCTGCCCGGCCTCCGGCAGCGGCTCCGACTGCGCCTTGCGCAGCGTCACCCCGGCGGGGCGCGCGGTTCCCGCGACGTCGGCATCGGCCTCGGCCTCGGTGTCGGCCGGGGCCGCCCTGTGCAGGCTCACGTTCGCCGCCTCGTCGGCCGGTTCGCCCGTCTTCGCCAGGCTGACCGGCCGGGCCGGTCGGGGCGGGGTGGGCGGCACACCCGGCTTGATCAGGCTCACCGGGCCCCCCGCCGGGGTCGCGGGCGCCGGCCGCTCGGCCTCGACGTCCTGCGGCCCGGTCCGGCCCGGCAGCGGCGGCGCGAAGGGCACCGCCGACAGCGGCTGCCCCGCCGCGACCTGGTCCGGCCCGGGAGCGGCGTCCGGGACCGCGGTCGAGTCCGCCACCGGCAGCACATCGGCCACCGGCAGTGCGTCGGCCACGGGCACCTCGCCGCGGCGGGCGGTGTTGCGGAAGACCGGGCGGCCCGGGACGTGCGTGGCCAGGATGACCACGTCCGGCCGCAGCACCGAGTACACCTGCTGCCGCAGTTGCTCGGGCGCCAGCACGTCGCCCGCGCCCGGGCGCCCGCCGTGCAGGGCCTCGATCAGGGCGCGGGTGAAGGTGCCGATCTGCTCCGGGTCCGGGCTGACCACGGCCCACAGCGGGATGCCCTCGCTCAGCGGCGAGACGGTGCCCTGGAGGTACGGCCAGGCGTTCTGGTCGGCGCTCAGGTCGGCGATGACCAGGGTCTGCCACTCGGCCGGACGGTGGCTCAGTTCGGCGGCCAGGGCCTGCCAGGGCAGCCCGTCCTGCTTCGAGTCGCGCAGGGTCAGCTGGAGTTGGCCGCCGCGCTTGTCGGCGACCACGTGCCCGCCGAGGTGCACCAGCAGCGGCCCGGGGTGCCGGGAGGCGGCGCGCAGGTGGGCGAGGACGGTGTGCGGGTCGCTGGCGCCGGGCAGGTGGACGGCGTCCACCGCGTCCGCGGCGAGCAGCACCTGCGGCGAGACGGCGGCCAGCATCGCCGACAGCACCGGCGCCTGGGTCGGACCGCCCCGGCCCCAGGTGCGGCGGCCGGCGTTGCCGTACCCGCCCTCGATCACCAGGATCCGCCCGCGCGGCGCCGCGCCCAGGCCGCCCGCAGCGGCGGCCGCACCGCCCGGGGCCGTGAACGGCGGCAGCCCGGCGGCGGGCGTGGCGGAGGACGACCCGGCGGCGGGCCCGGCGGTGCCCGACGGGCCTGCGGCGGGAAGGCCGGTGAGGGTCCATCCGGTCGGCGCCACCGGCGGAGCGGGCGGCACCGGAGCCGGCGCGACCGGCGGCGCCGGGGGTGCCGGCGGGGCGGGCGGCGGCTCGTACAGGGCGGCGGGCCCGGGCGGGTGCTCCTCGGCGGGCAGGCGCGCGGGCGGCGGTACGGCGTCCCAGGGGCCCGAGTCCGCAGTCGGCTCGGGACCTCCGGAAACAGCTGTCGTCTCCGCCATCTTCTGGTCACCGCCCCGCCCCGCCGCTCTCGCGGCGTCTGATGCCCTTGCCTGCGTGGCGCCTGCCACCACGTCCGTGCGCGCCACCCTACGAGATCCGGGCACACCCGATCCAGGCCGGGTACCGATCGGTGCGCCACCCGGCCTGCGGTGCCCGTTATCGTGCCGCCATGACCGGCTCCAGGACGCCCCTGCTCTTCCTCGACGTCGACGGACCGCTGATCCCCTTCGGCGCCCCGCCGCCGGGCGGCTACCCCGTCCACCCGGGCCCGGATGCGGCCGGCAACCCGTTGGTGGACCGGGTCGACCCGGCGCTCGGCCCCCGGTTGCTGGCGCTGCCCTGCGAACTGGTCTGGGCCACCACCTGGTTCGACGAGGCCAACGAGTGCCTCTCGCCCCGGCTGGGACTGCCGCAACTGCCCGTCGTGCACTGGCCGGTGGCCGACGACGGGCCGGAGGGGCAGGACGGGCCCGACCGGCTGGGCGGGCCCGACCGGCTGGGCGGGCAGGGCGGCGAGCCCGGCGGGCTGCACTGGAAGACCCGGGCGCTGGTCGCCCACGCGGCCGGGCGGCCCTTCGCCTGGGTGGACGACGAGATCGCCCCGGCCGACCGCCGCTGGGTCGAGGCCCACTCCGCCGCCCCCGCCCTGCTGCACCGCGTCGACCCCGGAGTCGGCCTCACCGGCGCCGACTTCGCCCTCCTCGACGCCTGGCTGCGCGCCGCCTGCCCGGCCACGCCCCGGGCGGGTGACCGGACGGGGTGACCGGGCCGTCGGCGGATCGGCGCTACGTGCCGGCCAGCAGGTCGCGCAGCAGCGCGACCGTGTCGGCGTCCAGGTCGCGGCCGGTGCGGCGGCTCAGGGCGTCCAAGCGGTTGACGGCGCGCAGGAGTTGGTCCCGGGCGCCGGCCGAGGCGTAGGCGTAGAAGAGGTCCCGGTGCAGCAGCTCGACGTCCGGGGCGACGGCGAGGCCGCGGAAGACGGCGGCCTCGGCGCTGCGGTGGTCCCCGTACTGGAGGCGGCGGGCGGCGAGTTCGTGGGCGGTGTCGACGATCGCGGCGATCATGTCCTGGCGCTCGGCCTCGGCCCAGCCGTACGAGGCGGGCGGGGCCTCGGCGAACGGGGCGCCGCGGACCAGGGCGAGGGCGTGCGCCAGGGCGGCGTCGGCGGTGGCGCTGGTGCTGCGCATGCCGCGCCGGTAGAGGCTGCGGAACTCGTCCCAGTCGCAGGTGACGGCCGGGGCGAAGGCGTAGCCGTCGGTGGTGTCGGTGGCCAGGTAGGCGCGGCCGTCGTCGGAGGCGCCGAACCAGGCCGCCAGGTCGGCGAGTTTGGCCGGGAGCGGGCTCTTGGCGTCGGCCGCCGTGGGGTGCGGTTCCAGGTGGGCGGCGCCGGGGTGCAGGTCGTGGTCCAGGGCGTGGTGGTCGGCGCCGGGCCGCAGCGCGAGGTAGACGGCGAGTTCGGTGAGCCGGGACAGCGCACCGGGTTCGACGGTGCCGAGGGTGCCGGCCACGTCGACCGGGCCGAGCAGCCGGATCCGCGGGGCGTTGCGCGGGGTGTGCGCCTCCGGGGAGCGGAGGATGGCGAGCAGGTCGTCGCTGTCGCTACGACCGGGGGTGGTCCGGGCGACCGGGGCGACGGCGGCCGGTCCGGGCTCCACCTCCGGCGCCGACCGCTCCTCCGTTGCCGCCGGGCGGCCGGCGGCGGGGCCGGGCTCCGGTCGGGCCGGGACGCGCGGGTCGGCACCGGTGGGCGCGGGAGCGCTCTGGTGGGTGGGCACGGGTTCGGGGGGTGCCGGGACGGGTTCGGCCGTCGCCGGGGCGGACGGGCCGGTCGACGGCGCGAGCAGGGGTTGAACGGGCTGGACGGGCTGGACGGGCTGAACGGCCTGGACGGCCGCCGGAGCCTGGTCCGGCGTCGCCTCCACGGCCTCGGAGCCCTCGGACGTCTCGGACGTCCCGGAGGGCTCGGACGTCCCGGACGCCCCGGAGCGCTCGGAGGTCCCGGAGGGCTCGGAGGGCTCGGACGCACCCACCGGAGCCTCCGCGGATCCGGCCGGCCCGCCCGGCAGCCGCAGGTCACGGGTGGCCTCGTCGCCGGGCCCGCCGTTCTCCTGGGCGGTCTGCTGCGCTCCGGTGGCGTGCTCCGTCCCGACGGCCTGCCGCCCCAGACCGTTGGCGGCGAACCGCGCCGGACCGGCCGGGGTGGGAGCGGGCGAGGGCGCCGGGGCCGGGGCGGGGGCGGGCGTCACCGGGTCGGTGCCCGCGAAGGGGCTCGCGCCGGTGCCGATGACGCGGGCCAGCAGTCGGGGCCCGGCGGCCGCACCCGGCGCCTCCCCGCTCGCCCCGCCGGCCCCGCCGGCCCCTCCGCCCTCGGCCGCCTCCACGGCCGGCCCGCCGACGACCGCCAGCACCGGTACGACGGGCGGCAGCTCGGCGGTGTCCGCGTCCTCGTCCGGGTCCGGTCCGAGCCCGGGTCCGTCCAGGGTCCAGGCGGGCGCCGGGTACTGGGTGGTGTCGTCCGCGGCCCGGAGCAGTTCGGCGATCCGGTCGTACTGCTGCCCGTCGAGCCGCTGGAGTTCGACGGTCAGGTGCAGGCCCGGGACGGCGGCCTGACCGGTGGTCGGCAGGGTCCAGCGGGCGACCGGGCCGGTGCCCCGCTCGGGGGCGCGGGTGATGACGGCCACGCAGGTGCGCGGGCGGGCGTCCAGGAGTCGGCCCAGCTCGGCGGGGGTGTCGCCGTCGGGCTGCTGGGCGCAGAGCACGATCTCGGGCACCCAGGACTCGTCGGCCTGCCCCCGGCTGCGCGCCTCGCGCGGGCTGGAGGCCTCGGCGGCGATCAGGGTGGCGCGGGCCTTGGCGGTGCGCGGGCCGAGGGCGGCCAGGGCGGCTTCCAGGGTGGGGTGGCGGTGGACGCGCTCGGCGGCCGGGCCGCTGATCGGCACCTCCTCGGCGAGGTCCACCAGGTGCAGGTGGAGCCGGTCGGCCAGCGGGCTGTGGGCGAGTTCGAGGGCGAGGGTCCGCAGGACGTCGCGGGCGTCGTCGGGGTGTCCGGAGAGGTGGAGCAGCCGGACGGCCTCCAGGTCGGCGAGGACCACCGAGCCGTCGGGCGAGGTGCCGAGGGTGACCAGCGCCGGGTAGGGCGCGGCGGTCTTCCGGGCCTGGGAGGCGCTGAGCAGGTCGCCGGACTCCTCGCTGCACCACCAGACGTTGGCGGCGTGCGCGGCGCGGAACGGCGCGATCGGCGTGGCCGGTCCGGACAGGTGCAGTTCGATGATGTGGCCGGGGGTGATCCGGGCCGCGACGATGGCCGGCAGGCGCTTGCCGCCGCGCACCGTGTTGCGGGCCAGGGTGCGCAGGGCGCGGTCGAGCAGTTCCAGGCCGGGCTGGTCCTGCCGGGCCATCAGCTCGTTCTCGAAGGCGGCGGCCTCGGCGTCGGGCATCGCGATCCGGTGCCGGGGGCGGCGGGCGCGCTGCTGGGTGCCGCGCTTGTGGGCGACGGTGCCGACCATGATGGCGGCGAGCAGGACGCCGACGGTGGAGGCGGCCAGGGCGACGGTGTAGTCGCTGCCGGGTGCCGGGTCGGCGTGCGCGGCGGGGGCGGGTGCCGGCGTGTGGGCGGGTGCCGGCGTCGGTGCGGGGGCGGACTGCGGCGCGGCCGGTGCCGGTGTGCCGGCGGCCGGGGCGGCCGGGGTGGGCGCGGGGGCCGGCGGCTGGGTGGCCGGGGCCTGGGCAGGAGCGGGCGGCTGCCCCGGGGCGGGCTCGGGGGCCGGAGCGGGCGGCTGGGCGGCCGGCGCGGGGGCCTGGGCGGCCGTCCCCGGCACGGTGAGCACCGTGCCCGGTTCCAGTACGTCCGGGTCGGTCAGCCGCTCGCCGTCCGGCGCCTGCACTCCCTTGTTGGCCTCGAAGAGCTTCGGCCAGGCCTCACCGTCCCCCAACTCCCGCTGGGCGATGGCCGACAGGCTGTCCCCGGTCCGGACGGTCACGGTCCGCTGCCCGCCCGCGGCCGGCTCCGTCCCGGACTGCGGAGCCTGCCCGGGGGCCGGGGCCCCGTCCTGACCGGCCGCGGGGGCGGGGGCCGGAGCGGGCGCCTTCGCCTCGTCCGGCTTGGCGTCGCCGGGCATCAGCAGTTCCCAGCCGGGCTGGATCGGCCGGTCCGCGTCGAAGCGGGTGCCCGAATCGTCCATCACCCGGCCGTCGTTGAGCTTGGCGATCTCCACCCAGCGTTCTCCGGAGCCCAGTTGGCGCTCCGCGATGGACCACAGGCTGTCGGCGGGCCGGCTGTCCCGGACGGTGTACGCGGGGTGCTGTTCGGCGGCCGGGCTCAGCGCGGGCGCGGACTGCGCGGCGGGGAGCGCGGCGCGCTGCACGCCCGGGGTCAACTGGGCCTGGGCGACCGGCTGGTGGGTCGGCTCGGACACCGCGGCGAAGGCCGAGCCGGCCACCGGCAGCAGCGCGAGCACCGAGCCGACCAGCCCGGCGGCCAGCCGCTGGCTCCACCCGAACGCCGGGATCCGGCGGGCGATCCGGCCGCGCAGCTGGGCGGGGACCTCGATCAGGACGGACAGCGCGAAGCACGCCCAGGCCAGCCAGCCGACCACCACCAGCAGCCAGAGGAACAGCCGCCCGTCGTCCGGGCTGGTGAGCGCCTCGCCCACACCGCCCGGGGCGACGTCGCCCATCGAGGCGACGGCGTGGGTGCCGTAGAGCAGCAGCGCGGGGACGCCGAGCAGCAGGGCGAGCAGGGTGACCAGTGCGGCGAGCGCCGCGACCAGCGCGCCGCCCCGGCCGCGGCCGGTGGCCCTGCGGTCCCGGGCGGTTCGATCCCCTGCGGTTCGATCACGGTCGTTGCCGGCTCCGCCGGTCCGGCCGCTGCGGGCCGGTGCGGTTCGGGCCTGGTCCTTGGCACGTGGCGCGGCCATCAGTCGGTCTCCGCTTTCTCGACTCCGTGGACGAGGGTCGCACTGCCCTTGCCCGTTACCTTCCGCTGCCCGAGGGCGCCCAGCAGGACCGGCCGGTAGTCGGCCCGCACGGTGACGGTGACGACCTTGCCGTCGCCGGAGAACTCGACGTCCCCGGCCTGCAGCCCGTACAGCCGCAGGTAGGCGTCGGCGGCCTGCTTGACGTACGCCTGCTGGACCTTGAAGCCCTTGCCCTGGAGGACGGCCGCCTGGTCGAGCTGCTGTCCGCCGACGCGGGCGGCCTCCTGGGCGTAGGCGTCGGTGCGCTCGGCGACCCGCAGTCGGCCGCCCGCGTCGATGACCAGGGCGATCACGAGCACGAGGTAGGCCGCGCAGATCGCCACGAAGAGGGCGACCGCGCCGCGGTCCGACCGGCACGGGCCCCGGTACGGCCGCCGGCGCCGCGGTCCGCTCAGCATCCGCATCCCCTCCCCCCGATCCGCACGCTGCCTCCCCACCGGCCCCCACCGGGTGCCACTCGGTGCCGTTGCGTCATCCCCCGAGCGCTCTCCGCTTGCGTTTCCCCCGCGCGGACCGTCCCCAACCCCCCGATCGCCCGGCACGGCCCGCGTGCCGCCTCGAGCCGCCGTCACGTGCCGCGGTAACGGTCCACCACCGAGGTGAACTCCCCGGCGAGGTGCTTCGTCACGGGCACGCCGGACGGCCCGCCGAGCAGGTCGGCGAGTTCGACGTCGCAGACGACGGTGACCTTCACGGTCACGACCGGCCCGTCCGGCAGGTCCAGCTCGCCCTGGTCCACCCGGACGTCGCCGTTGCGGCAGGAGACGCCCTGCTGGCGCAGCACGGCGAGGGCGGAGTCCCTGGCCGGCTGGTCCATCCCGGCGGTGCTGCGCTGGAGCGAGGCGGTCCGGGCCCCGGCCCGGGCGGCGGCTTCGACCGTGCCGGCCGCCGTCTGCACCCGGCCGGCCGCGATCGCCAGCAGCACCAGACCGACCACGCCCGGCACCACGATGGCCGCCTCGATGGCGATCCCGCCGCGGTCCCGGCGACGCGGGCGCCACCGCGGCCACGGGCCCGGCACCCGCGCCCGCCCGCCCCGGTGCGCGTGCCCGGGTCCGTGTCCGTGCCTGCCCGCGTGCAGCACCGGACGACCGCCGCTCACGGCGTCACCGCCGGCGGGACGAAGCGCTCGCGCGGCGCCTCGGCGTACTGCCGGATGCTGGGCGCGGTGAGTCCCGGTATCAGCAGCGGGGGCGTCAGCTCGACGGTGATCCGGATCGTCTCGGGCGTGCTGCCGTCGGTGCGCACCTGGTAGGTGCGCACGCCCTGGCGGTCCAGGAAGTCCCGGGCCTGCCGCTGGGCGGCCGCGTTCTTCACCTCGTCCGTCGCGTTCCCCTGCACCCGCCCGGCGTCCACGCCCTCACGGGCGGCGGTGAGCGCGACCTGCCGGTCGTACCACCACAGCGAGGCCTGGACGACGAGCAGCACGAGCAGCAGGACGACCGGGAAGACGATGGCGAGACCGATGCTCATCGACCCCCGGTCACCGCGGCGGCGAGGCGGACGGATCACTTGGTGGCGCCGCCCGCTCCGCCGGGCATGTTCGGGTCCTGCTCGACCTTGGTGACGACCTTGTCCTTCAGCAGGTACAGCGCGGTCGCGACGGCGCCCGCGACGAACACCAACGCGATGATGGCGAGGGCGAGTTCGATGCTGATGGCGCCGCGGTCGCCGCGCGCCCGGGCGGCCCGCAGCCGGCCCAACCGGAGCGTGAACAGCAGCAGGGCGAACTGCACGGGCAGCAGGACGGGCCGCAGCACCCGGCCGGCCAGCTGGGCGAGTCGTACGGTCATCGGGTTCTCCCGGGAGTGTGGTGTGGTGTCAGCTGCTCGGGCTGTCGGTTCAGTTGAGCATCTGGTGGAGCGCGGGGAAGACGATCAGGACGGTCATCAGCAGGGTCAGGGCCGCACCGGGCGCGACCATCCGCTCGCTGTCGGCGTTGGCGCGGGCGAGGTCCTCGGCGAGCAGCTCGCCGCGCAGGCCCCTGGCCCGGGCACGCAGGGTGTCGTACACGGCCGCGCCGTCGGTGCCGGACAGCCGCATGATGTCGGCCACGTCCTGGAGCGGACTGAGGCCCAACTCCTCGGCCAGCGCGTCCAGTCCGGCCCAGGGCGGGAGGCGGTCGGTGGCGGCGCGCTCCAGGGCGTCGCGGATCCGGCGGAACACCGCGCCCTGCCCGACGGCGGCGGCCCGGCGCAGCGCCTCGGCGGGGCCGCAGTCGGCGGCCCGTTCCAGGGCGACGAGTTCCAGGTACGCGGCGATGCCGTGCAGGTACTCGGTGCGCGCCTCCTTGGCCTCGCCGCGCACGATCGCGTCGGGGACGAAGAACAGCAGCCCGGCCAGCAGCGGCCCGGCGATGAGCGGCAGGGCGAACGGCAGGCCGACGTCCATCACCGCGGCCATCGCCCCGAGGTAGGCGGGCAGCACCAGGCCGAGTGCGGCGAACAGCAGCTTGTGCACCATGAACCGGGCCGGGGTGCGGCCGATCAGGGCGAGTTCGCGGCGCGGGACGGAGACCCCGCGCAGGGTGAGCGAGCGCTCGCCGATCCGGTCGAACCAGCGCGGGCGCTCGTCCGGGTCCTGCGGCCGGTCCGCCGGGGCGCGGTGCAACCGGTCCAGGGCCTGGCGCAGGTCGGGCGGCGCGGGCCGCAGTTCGGCGATGAGCAGGGCGAGGCCGCCGGCCGCGACGGCGCCGGCCAGCACCGGCCAGGGGGAGATCACCGGGCCTCCCCGAGGTGTTCGACGGGCTGCTGCGCGGACCCGGCCGGCCGACGGCCGCTCCTGCTGCGCCGGTCGGGGACGAGCAGCCGGGGCACCGGCGGGTGGGAGGCCAGCGCCCGCATCCAGGCGATGATCGCGACGAACAGGGCGGCGACCACGGCGAGCACGACCTGTCCGAGGAGCGTCCCGTACGGGCGGGTGTACTCGGTGTTGAAGGAGCCGACGGTGACGACCAGCACGATGATGCCGACCAGCCAGCGGATGGTGGTGCGGTGCTTGGCCCGGTCGGCCTCGATGGCGCGGCGCTGGCGGACCTCCTCGCGCACCGAGTCGGCCATGTCGGAGAGCGTCCGGGCCAGGCCCGGTCCGCTGTCCCCGGCGCGCAGCACGAGGGCGGCGAGCACCTTGTCGGCGGTGGCGTCGGCCAGGCTGTCGGCGAAGGCGTGCAGCGCCTCCTCGGGCCGCCAGCGGGCCTGCAGCCGGGCGGCCAGTTCGCCGATCTCGTCCTCCAGGGCGGCGGGGGCGGTGCGGCGGCTGGTGACGATGGCCTGGTTGAGGCCGACACCGAGCAGCAGCACGTCGGCGATGCGCTGGGTCCACTCGGACAGCGCCTCGAGGCGCTCGATCCGGCGGGTGTCCGGGCGGGTGGTGTCGAACAGCCAGGGCAGCCCGAAGACGGCCAGCGGCACCAGCAACGCGGTCAGCGGGATGCCGGTGAACAGCCAGGCCAGCGGGGCGCCGGCGAGCGCCAGCGGCAGCTGGATCCGGCGCAGCCGCACGGTGCGCGGCGAGGCCGCGCCGGGGGCGCCGTACCAGAGGACGTGGGCGCGGGTGGCCAGCGGGTTGTCCCGGCGGTCCGGCTCGTCCTCGTCGGCGGGCTCGCTGCCGCGGGCCCAGGCCACCAGCGCGACCAGGCCGGCGGCGACCGCCAGCCCGCACAGGGCGAACAGCAGCATCACCGGCCGCCACCGCCGATCCGCAGCTGCAGCGGGGCTTCCCAGCCGCCGTACCGGGAACCGAGCAGCGCGGCGTCGAAGCCGGCCCGGCGCAGGTCGTCCAGGCACTGCGGCGGGGTGTGCGGGACGGCGCGCGGCTCGCCGAGGTCCGGCCGGGGGCCGAACACGGTGTTCAGCGCGGGGCGGCCGCTCTCGCCGAGGCCGGTGACCTCCAGGACGTGGGAGACGAAGCGGTGCCGGCGGCCGCCGACGGCGGTCTCGTCGACCATGGTGACGTGCACGATGAGGTCCAGGGCGTTGGCGGTGAGCCGGTAGGCGAGGGCGTCGGTCATGTGCGAGCCGTACTCGAGGCAGAGTTCGGCGATGCGGTCGACCACCATGTGCGGGCCGCGGGCGTGCAGGGTGCACATCGAGCCGCCCTCGCCGTTGGTCATCACCCGCAGCATCGGGACGACCTCGCCGGAGCGGACCTCGCCGACGATGATGCGGGACAGCGTCATGCGCAGCGCCGCGGGGATGAGGTCGCCGATCGTCAACTCCCCGGCGAGGCGGCCTTCGACGCGTTCGCCGTTGCCCTCGCGGGCCTCCATCGGGACGACCTGGCGCAGGTGTCCGAGGGTGTGCAGCCAGAGCTCGAACTCCGACTCCAGGGTGCCGATCCGCTCGTCCGGCGGGATCTCGGCGGCCATCGCGCGCAGCAGGCTGGTCTTGCCGACGCCCTGGGTTCCCGTGATCATCACGTTCTTCCGGGCCCGGATCGCGGCGGCCAGGAAGGCGGCCAGGGTGCGGTCCAGGGTGCCGAGTTCGACCATCTCCGGCAGCGTGGCCGAGGCGACCCGGTGGCGCCGGATCGCCACGTAGGGGCGGGGCGTCACCTCGGTGAGCGCCTGGAGCCGCATGCCGCCCTCCAGCCGCAGGGCGAGGGTCGGGCTGGCGGTGGAGAGGCTGCGCTCGCCGCCGCCGTGCTGCCGGGCCAGGTCCTGGAGCAGCTCGACGAGTTCGGCGTCGCTGTCGGCCACCGGCGGCACCTGGCGCAGGGGTTGGTGCACCTTGGAGACCCAGACGTCGTCGCAGCCGTTGATCAGGATGTTCTCGATCTCCGGGTCGTCGAGGTAGGGCTGGAGCCGGCCGGCCCGGAACAGCAGGTCGAAGACCGCCTCGGCGAGGGCGCGGTCCTGCTCCCGGGTGGGCGGGATGCCGTGCGTCTGGGCGTACGCGTCGGACCAGCGGGCGACGGCCTCCTCGATCAGCGCGCGGCCGCGCTGGCGGCGGGTGGCGCGGTCCGGCTCGGCGCCGGAGCCGTCGGTCAACCGGGAGATCTGCTGGTGCAGTTCGGCTGCGACCTGGCGCTTGAGTTCGCGGGCGACCTGCGGGTCGACGGCCGGTCGGGTGGCGGCGCCGAGCAGGTCCAGCGAGGGCAGCTGGGAGGGCACGGCGGTGGGCGCGGTGGCGCCGCCGGGCGTGGCGGGACCGGCGGGGGCGACGGGCTGGGGCGTGACCGGGCCGGGCCGGTAGCCGGGCGCGGTCGGTGACGCGGGTGTGGGTGCCGACCAGGGCAGGGCGGCCGGGTCGGCCGTCGGACGCTGGTGCAGGGGGCTACCGCGCACGGAGCACCTCCCCGGGGTTGTGCGGGTACGGCTGTCCGTCGGTCCGGTGCTCCGCCCCGGCGGGCTGCTGGAGCGGGTACTGCCCGTCCTCCTCGGCCGGTCGCGCCGACTGGACGTGCGCCGGGAACGGCGCGGGGGCGGCCGGGTGCGGTGCCAGGCCCGCCAGCGGTGCGACGGGACCGGTGGTGATCACCGGCGGGGCGTACGCGGGCGGCTCGTCCTCGGCCGGGCCGCGGAGCGGGTTCCCGTACGTCGGTGGCGGGTACGTCGGTTGGGCGTACGAGGGCTGGGCGTACGAGGGCTGGGCGTACGGCTGGTGGCCGTGGGCCGGTTGCCCGTACGGCTGCGGTCCGTACGGTTCCTGCCCGTGAGGCTGCGCTCCGTACAGGGCCGGGGCGGCCACCGGCGGCACCACGGGCCCCGGCACCGGGACCGGACCGGGGGCGGGCACGGCCGGCGTGGTCGGTCCGGTCGTCGCGGTTGGGATCGGCGCGCTCGGGCCGGGCGCGCTCGGGCCGGGCGCGCTCGGGTTCGGCGCCGTGAGCTGGGCGGCCCCGGCACCGGCCCCCGCCGCGTGCGTCGGCGCGGCGGCCGGTGCGAGCCGCTGCCGCCGTCGGCGGACCAGCGACTGCACCTCGTCGGCCGCCGAACGCGCCCCGCGCATCAGCTCCGAGCGGACGAACCGACGGTCGGTGGTGTCCCCGCCGTCGGAGAGCACGCGCGCGGTCCGGACGGCGTGCGGCAGCACCCCGAGCACCGGCAGGCCGAACTCGCGGGACACCTCCGCCGCGGAGTACGGGCCCTCGGCGACCAGCAGCAGTCCGAGCGCGTCCGCCCCCGTCCCGCCGGCGGTCAGGTCGTCGGCGAGCGCGGCGAGCCGGGGGCGTGCCGCGCTGAGCCCGCGCAGCGTGGTGCGGACCGTCACCGCCACCACGTCCGCCCGGCGGGCCAGCACCGCGCTGGCCCCGGTGGCGCCGGAGCGACCGAGGTCCACGACGACGTCGTAGCCCTGCTGTTCGATGCCGTGCAGCAGTTCGGCGAGCGGCTCCCAGGTGTAGGCGAGGCCGGGCGCCTGGGCGGGGTCGGTCAGGCCGGGCAGCAGCAGCCGTTCGGCGTCGCCCTCGGGCGAGAGGTCGATCAGCTGTTCCCAGATGGTCTGGGCGAGCAGCCCGCGCCGGTCGGCGACGGCGAGGTTGCGCAGCCCGTACACCGCCTCGACCCGGCCCTCCAGGGCGCCCGCCAGCACGGCGCCGCCGTCCGGGTCGGCTTCGACCAGCAGGATCCGCCGGCCGGCCGGCAGCGGCCAGGCCAGCAGCAGCGCCAGGGCGGTCGTGGTCGCGCCGGGCGCGCCCGGGCCGCCGACCACCGCGATCACCGCCATCAGGCGCCCCCGGTTCCGGCGGGGGCGCCCGGGCCGGCCTGGGTCGCGGGCGGGGTGGCCGCACCGGCGGGCGGGGCGGCCGCACCGGCGGAGGGCGAGCCGGTCGCGGGGGCGGTCGGCGAGGCCGCTCCGGTCGGAGCCGGGCTGCCGGTGCCGCCGGTGACGGCCCGCGGCGCCAGCAGCACCTGGATCCGCCCGCCGGCCACCCACTGCGCCAGCCGCGGCCCGTCCGCCGAGCCGACCGCCACGTCGATCACCTGACTGCCGTCGGTGTCCACCCGGCCGACGGTGATGACCGTGGCGGGCAGCGAGTCGGGCCGGCCGTTGTCGGGGGTGTTGACCACGACGATCTGCATGCCGGGCTGGAGGCGGCCGGCGGGCAGTTGGGTGCGCTTGGCCGACACCCCGACCACGATCTGGCCCGGCTGCACCGACAGCCCCTGCGCCAGGTCCGAGCCGGTCAGCATGGACCCGCGCTTGAGGTCGGTGGCGGCCCGCATGCCGACCGCCTTGGCGCGGTCCTGCGCGGACACCGGCCGCAGCGCCGGGTCGCCCGCGATCCGGGCCACCACCAGGTCGTCCTCGGTGATCACCTGCCCCCACGGAACGTCCCGGGCCAGCGCCAGCACCGCGACCCGCTGCCCGGTGCTGTTGTAGAGGACGGCACCGCCCAGCCCGCCGGCCGCGATCAGCGCGACCGCCATCGCGAGCACCGCCGGGCGCCGCCGCCGGGCCCGCATGGTCCGCCCGGGCGCGTGCGCCGCGGCCCGGCCGCCGCCGCGGCCCGGTTCCCGCTGCTCCGGAGCTGCCGCGGACACCGCGGTGCCGGCGGGGGTGCCGGATCCCGGCGTCGCGAACGTACGGTTCTCCACCGGGTTCCGCCCTTCCTCGTTCACTTCTGACTGGTCAGTGGTCGAACGGCCGTGGCGCCGGGCTCAGCCGGACCCAGCCCGCCTCAGCCGGCCTCAGTTGAGCACCTGTACCTCGCCGACCCGGACCGCGAACGGGTCGCTGTCCTGCCTGAGCGGGGGGAGCGTGTACTTCTCCGGCTTGGGGCCGGTGACGACCACGTCGGCCTCCCAGTGCGTCGTCACGGTGGCGCTGAAGGCGCCGTTCTGCTTGGCGCCCGAGCCGGTCCTGAACTCGTAGCCGCAGTCCGGGGACTTGGCGGCGCCGTACGCGGCGTCGTACGGCGTCCCGGCGGTCGCGCACTCCTTGGTCTGGCCGTCGCCGAAGTCCCAGGTGGTGCCGGTGAGCCGGACCGTGACGGTGACCGAGACGCCGCCGGCCGCGGCGTACCCCTGCTTGGGCGGCGCCACGTTCTCGGCCCAGAGCCACACCGGCGCGTTGACCACCGCCGTCCCGGCGGGCGCGATCCGGCCCACCGGCTGCGGGAGGCGGACCATGTCGAAGGCCTCCTGCTTGAGCTCCGCCAGGGTCTTCGGCCGCTGCCCGTTCGGGCCGTTGGGCACGAAGACGATCTGGGCGCCGTCCTGGCCGCCGTTCGTCTGCGGGCAGACCTTCGAGTTGAGCGAGCCGTCCTTGGCGGTGTGCCCCTCCCAGGCCGGGTCGCTCTCGGGGAGCGGGTTGTCCAGCGGGCGGAAGTAGCATCCCTGGCCGCTGTCGAACCAGCCCCACTGCGGGTCGTGGCAGGCCCACTCCACCCCGTGGTAGCTGCACACCTGCGGGCCGGGGTCCAGTCCGCCGCCGCCCCCGCCGGGGTTCGACGCCCCGGGAGCGGGCGTCGTCCCGTCGGAACCTGCGTGAGCGCAGATCACGCTCGGGAAGCACTGCTCCGCCCCGCCGCTCGGGGGCTCGTCCGCCGCCGCCGCCACCGCCGAGGTCAGCAGCAGCCCGGCGGACAGGGACGCGACGACCGCGAACCGCCGGGCCGGTTTCCGCGCGTTCAGCATGTCCGGTCCACCTCCCGAGTGAACTCGTAGATCAGCCAGTGTGCTTGGAACCTGCGCAGGGACGCGGTCGCGACGTACCGGTTCAAGCGCTGCCCGGGGTCCTTCGCCGCCCCGGTGACGGCGTCGACGCGGTGCCAGGCCGACAGGTCCACGCAGTCCTCGATCACCGCGGTCTGCGGGTCCGCTTTCAGGTCGATCGACCTGACCACCGCCGAATTGCGCGGCGTCCCGGTCATCACCGCTTTGGCGTCGTGGAGTTGACGCAGGCCGACCAGGGTGTCCGACAGTGCGCGCCCGGAGGAGTACTGCTCGAGCGTCGAACCGTCCGAATCCTTGTCCCCGAAAGCCTGGGCCTGCGCCTGCCACCAGTCCTGATACGCCTTCACGGCCAATCGCGCCATGGCCCCTTCCGGACCGTCCGTCGGCGCGATCGAGGCGTTTGCCGAACCACTCGAAGGAGTTAACGGGTTCACTCCCGCAACAGGGGGCGCGGGCGACCCGAGACGATCGACGGAACCACCGGCACCACCGCTCGCACAAGCGCCGAGGAGCAACACCAGAACCGCCCCGGCAACGCCAACCGCCCCAGGGCGCACCACATTTCCGCGCTGCCGCATCGCCCCACCTCGTCGCGACCGAGCCGATCCGTGATCCACGGCCGCCAGGAGAATTCCGCCGTCCCGCGGGTGTTTCCGCTGGGGATCGATTCTTCGCCAACCCACCCCATCACGGCAACACCTCAGGCCTCCTGACCTTACGCGGAAGGCGGTTCCGTCGGGGCACTTTCCCGCCACAGAACGGCCAACAGTTCCTCGGAAAGCGACAATCCGGCCAATGCGCCGCGAACCGCGGCCCGATTGCGCATCAACAGTCGCCCGCCCTGCGGCGGAACGAGCAGGCGCGCGCCCGGCGCACCCGAACTACCGGCCGGCCCGCCGCCGTCCAGCAATGCCGCGACGGCGGGCTGGAGGTCCGACGGGGCGACGGCCGCGGGGGCACCCGGCACGCCGTGGCCCAGCACGGTGGTGAGCGCCCGGCTGAACGATCCCTCGCCGCCCGGCAGCACCGCGTCCCGGCCGCGTCTGCCCGGGGTGTAGCGGCCGATCCGGCCCCACAGCGGGACCCGGGAGTAGCTGAGCAGTTCGCCCGCGCTGTCCTCGCCGCCGCGTTCCAGCGCCGCCCAGGTGTCCCGGTCGGCCACCGCGTCGACCAGCAGCAGCGCCTCCTCGTGGTCGCCGTGCACCATCGCGCTGACCACCCAGTCCCACGCCAGGCCGCGCCGGTAGGCGTTGGCGGGGGTGCTGCCCCCGGTCACCAGGGCGAGCCGGCGCCCGCGCGGATCGGCCGTCAACTGGCCCACCAGGCAGACCACCAGCCAGCGGCCGGGCGTGCGGGCCGCCTCCCGGACGGCGGTGAGCATGGCGTTGGCGTCCGCGTCCGGCGCCGTCCCGGTGACCCGGCAGCCGGCCGCGCCGGTGTCGAAGCACATCCCGGGCAGCACCTCGGCGAGCAGCCGGGCGCCCTCCGGGGCGCGTGCCGAACCGCCGTACGCGCGGTCCGGGCCGCCGTCCGCCCCGATCACCACCAGATCGACTCCGCCGGCCATCCCTCCGCCCCCTCCTCCACCGTTCCTCCACCCGCCGGGCAGGCTACCGCCCCGGGCGGCCGCCGACGGGGCTCCCGGCCCGTCCGCCGCGGGACCATGGGCCCTGTCGACGCGCGGGCCGACCGGAGGACGATCGGACGCATGGAGCGCGAGGACCGTGTGGAGACCCTGGGCGAGGCCGAGTGCCTGCGGCTGCTCAGCACCGTGCCCGTCGGGCGGGTGGTGTACACCGAGCACGCGCTGCCGGCCGTCCTGCCGGTCTCCTTCGAGGTCCTGGACGGGCGGCTGGTGCTCGCCGTGCGCCGGGGAAGTGCCACCGCGCGCGGGCTCGACGGCACGGTGGTCGCCTTCCAGGCCGACCTGCTGGACCCGGTCACCCGCACCGGGTGGAGCGTGCTGGTGCACGGGCGGGCCGACGCGGTGACGGACCCGGAGCAGGTCCGGCGGGTGCTGCGGTCCGGGCTGCGGGCGTGGGTCGGGGATCCGGAGCCGCTGTTCGTCGCGCTGGTGCCGGAGCTGGTCAGCGGGCGGCGGCTGTTCCCGACCGGGCAGGGCTCCCCGGGCCCCGCGCCGCTCGGGCCGGACCGGCCCGGTCGCCGGGCGGTGCGGCCCTGAACCGCGCTTCCCGGCTCCCACTCCTGACAGGTACCGGCGGGTAGGCATACGCTTCCGGCGTCCTGGCCCGTAGCCGGGCCCGTCCCCCTCCAGGAGCGCACCGTGACGACCTTCGCCTCCCTCGCCGAGCTGACCGCCGCCGTCGGCACCGAACTGGGCACCAGCGAGTGGCACACCATCGACCAGCGGCAGATCGACCTGTTCGCCGAGGCGACCGGGGACCACCAGTGGATCCACGTGGACCCGGAGCGGGCGAAGGAGAGCCAGTTCGGTTCGACCATCGCGCACGGCTACCTGACCCAGTCGATGATCCCGGTGCTGGCCAAGGAGTGCTACAGCGTCGAGGGCGTGCGGATGGCGCTGAACTACGGCTCGGACAAGGTGCGGTTCCCGGCTCCGGTGCCGGTGAACACCGCCATCCGGGCGACGGCCGAGCTGGTCTCGGCCACCGAGGTGCCGGGCGGCGTCCAGGCGGTGGTCCGGTTCACCATCACGAGCGGGCGCAGCACCAAGCCGCACTGCGTGGCGGAGGCGATCACCCGCTTCTACGCGTAGCCGGACACCCGCTTCTACGCGTAGCCGGATTGGAGGGCGGCCGCAGGCCCCGGGCCGCGGCCGCGCCCGGGCCCGTCCCGCGCCTGCGTGCGGTACGCCGGATGGACCGCGCCGGACTCTCCACCGGGTCCGGACGGCCCACGGCGAGTAGTCTCCGACGAGATGGTTGTCGTACCACAGTCGCCTCACTCGCCCCTGTGGGTACACGCCCCGGCACTGCCCGGTAGTCGTGACCGTCCCTGGAGGAGCCGTGCCCCGCCCCGCCCCGTGGTTCTCCCGTCTCGCCGGTCTGACCTCGCAGCCCGCCCCGCCCCTCGCCGGACCGGCCGCCGAGCGCGCCGTCCCGGGGCTGGCCGGACTCTACCGCGCGGCCTGGCACCGGGTCCGGACCGACGCCTTCGGAGCCGAGCCCCGGGGCGAGCGGCTGGCTCGGATCCGGCGCTCGCCCCAGTTCGTCGACGGCGCCTTCCGCAACCCGGTGCCCACCCGCCGCCTGGTGTACGAGCGGAGCCCGCTGGAGATCACCCTCGCCCAGTTGGCCGGCGACAAGCTCCGCCGGGCGCCGTCCGCCGCCGTCCCGGTGCACCGGCTGCTCCCGGCCGACCTGGCCGAGCCCCCGGAGTCCGGGCTGCGCCTCACCTGGCTGGGGCACGCCACCGTGCTCGTCGAGATCGGCGGACGGCGCGTCCTGATCGACCCGGTCTGGGGCGAGCGCTGCTCGCCGTTCGGCTGGACCGGGCCCAAGCGGCTGCACCCGGTCCCGCTGCCGCTGTCCGAACTCGGACCGGTGGACGCGGTCGTGATCTCGCACGACCACTACGACCACCTCGACATGGCCACCGTGCGGGCACTGATCGGCAGCGAGGCGGTCTTCGCGGTGCCCCTGGGGGTCGGGGCCCACCTGGAGCACTGGGGGGTCCCGGCCGGACGGATCGTCGAGCTGGACTGGTGGGAGTCGGCCGAGGTCGCCGGGCTGACCCTGACCGCCACACCCGCCCGGCACTACTGCAGCCGTGGACCGCGCACCAGCGCGCTGTTCCTGTGGGCGTCCTGGGTGGTCGCGGGCGGCGGGCACCGGATCTTCCACAGCGGGGACACCGGCTACTTCCCGGGGTTCGCGGAGATCGGGCGCCGGCTCGGACCGTTCGACGCGACCATGGTGCAGGTCGGCGCGTACAGCGACTTCTGGCCCGAGGTGCACATGACCCCCGAGGAGGGCGTGCGGGCGCACCTGGACCTGGGCGGCGAGCTGATGCTGCCGATCCACTGGTGCACCTTCAACCTGGCGACCCACCCCTGGGAGGAACCGGCCGAGCGCGTCGTCACCGCCGCCCACAGCCTCGGCGCCCACCTCGCGGTGCCCCGCCCCGGCAAGCCCTTCGAGCCGGCCCGCCCTCCCGCGCTCCGGCTCTGGTGGCGCGCGGTCGCGGCGGCCCCGCACGGCATCGAGCCCCTGGTCGCCGCGGAGACCGGGGCGGAGACCGGGACGAAGGCCCGGGCCGAACCGGGGACGACGACGCCTGAAGCGGTGACGGATCCCGGCGAGCAGGTTTCGAAGTCCGTCGGCTGACCGCCGCTCACGTCCAGCCGGCCCCGTGCACCGAGGGTCCCGTGTCACGTCGACCGCAACGTCAACTGGAACGCGTTCCACCCCGCCCGGATGTTATCCACGCCACACCACCACCCGGTTGGCTTCTGCCACTATGGCCCGGTGACCGACCTGACCGAACAGCAGATCCCGGCCGCGCGACGGCCCCGCCCGGCCTTCCCGTTCGCCGACCTGCTGGAGATCGAGCAGCTGGACGAGAACACGTTCCGGGGCTACTGCCACGCCGGCGCCCCGATGCGCGCGTTCGGCGGCCACGTCGCGGCCCAGGCCCTCGCCGCGGCCGGGCGCACCTGCGAGGGGCGCACGGTGCACTCGCTGCACGGCTACTTCCTGCTGCCCGGCAACCCGACCCGACCGATCGGCTACGAGGTCGAACGGCTCCGCGAGGGCGTCACCTACGCCACCCGGCGGGTCCGGGCGGTGCAGGACCGGAACGAGATCTTCAGCCTCACCGCCTCCTTCAAGCGTCCCGAGCCGACCGGCGGCCGCCACCGCACGATGCCGCCGGTGCCCGGCCCCGAGGTGCTGCCCGACGCCTTCTCGCACTGGGACGAGGAGCTGCGCGCCGCGATCAAGGCCTCCGACGGCTTCCGCGACCTCGAGCTGCGCTTCGTCCCGGAGGACGCCCCGGGCGTGCCCCCGGTCGTCCCGGGGATGCCGCAGCAGTTCGTCTGGCTGCGCATCGCCACCCCCTTCGCGGTCGACGACCCGCTGCTGCACACCTGCGCGCTCACCTACCTGTCCGACCTCACCCTGGCCTCCACCGCGGGGCTGCACGAACAGCCGAACTTCTTCCAGCGCACCGAGCCGCCCCGGCTGCTGATGGCCTCGCTCGACCACGCGATGTGGTTCCACCGTCCGTTCCGGGCCGACGAGTGGCTGCTCTTCGCCCAGCGCAGCCCGTCCTGCTCGGACGGCCGGGGCCTGTCGCTCGGCGAGTTCTACGACCGGGACGGCCGACTGGTGGCCTCGGCCGTCCAGGAGGCGCTGATCCGCGGGCTGGCCTAGAATGCACCCGCCCCGGGCACCGCAGTGACCGCCCGGCGAACGGCAGGGGGCCGGACGGCGTCATACTCCTGAGCGGCCCCGGCCCGTATCATGGTGCGGGTGACCAAGGTTGACCTGTCACCACGACCGGTGGAGGCGATGTCTCCGCGTCAGCTCGAACGCCGCGACAGCCTGATCGCGGCCGCGCTCGCCCTGGTGAACGAGATCGGTGTCGAGCGGCTGCAGATGAAGCAGGTTTGCGAGCGGTCCGGAGTCGCGCTCGGGACGGCGTACCGCTACTTCTCCTCCAAGGACCATCTGCTGGCGGCCGCGATCGCCGAATGGCACCGCCTGCTGCTGGCCGACCTGGTGGCCGAGCTGCGCGGGCCGCGCGCCGGGCTGGGGGCCACGGACCGTGCGGTCCGGTTCGTCCGGGGCGGGATGCGGGCCTATCAACGGCAGCCCGAACTGGCCCGGCTGCGGGTGGCCGTCGCCGCCTCCACCGACCCCTTCGCCAGCGAGGCCCTCCAGGGCATGGCCCGGGCGGACAGCACCGCCCTCCAGGCGGTGACGTCCGAGGTGCCGGCGGCCGCCAGCGAGCTGGTGCGGCACATCGTCGCGCACGCCTGGCAGGGCGAGCTGACCGCCTGGGTGACCGGCCGCACCACCCTCGGGGACGCCCGGCGGCGCCTGGAGGACGTGGTGCGGCTGGTGCTGACCCCGTACGAGACCCACTACCCGGCCCCGTACGAGGTCCAGTCCACCGGCTGAACCCGGGTCCGTTCAGACCACCGTCACCGGGTGCGCCACCACCGCGCCGAACAGGTAGCCCTCCCGGTTGAACGGTGCCCGCTCCGGCTGGGTGGCGCCGAGCCGGTCCGTCGCACGCGCGCGCAGCTCGTACCGGCCGGGCCGCTCGGGGCGCCAGGCGGCGCTCCAACGCGTCCAGTTGCCGGCGAGCGGCTCGTCGGCCGGCTCGGCGGGCCGCCAGCTCAGCCCGCCGTCGGTGCTTACCTCGACCAAGGCCACCGGGGCGCCACCGGACCAGGACCGCCCGTGCAACCGGTGCTCGCGACCGGCCGCCAGCTCCGCACCCACGGCCAGCTCGAAGGCCGACTTGACCACCTGGGGGCCGAGCGGTGCGCCGCCGCCGGGCGGGTGGTCCGGGCCGAACATCCGGTAGAAGTCGGTGTTCCAGGGCGAGCTGAGCGGGTGGTCGGCCACCTCGATGCTGCCGACCCACTTGATCGAGGCGACGCCCACCCAGCCGGGCACCACCAGCCGGGCCGGCGCGCCGTGGTCGGGAGTCAGCGGCTCGCCGTTCATCTCGTAGGCGAGCAGCACGTCGTCCACGGCCTTGGCCACCGGCAGCGGGCGGCGCACCGGGCCGTGGTCGACGCCGCCGACGACGTAGTGCCGGTCCAGCCCGACCGCCATCACGTCCACCGCGTCCTCGGTCAGCCCGGCGGCCCGCAGCACCTCGGCGAGCCGGACCCCTCGCCAGCTCGCCGAGCCGACCCCGCCGAGCGCCCACGGCGTGCCGGGCACGTCCTGGTGCTGCTGGTCCCGGTAGTAGCGGCGCCCGTTGCCGGCGCACTCGATCAGCGCGTCGATCCGGGTGGACGGCAGCGCCCGCAGGTCCGCCAGGCCGAACTCGACCGCCCGCCCGGCCGACGGGGCGCCCCGCAGGCCGCTGCCGAAGAGCTTCAGCCGCCAGCCGTCCGGATCGATCAGCGGGGTGCCGGTGTGGTTGCGGACGAAGAACCGTTCCGTCGGGACGTGACGGCCGATCGCGGCCGTGCCGTCGGCGTCGCGCAGGGCGTCCCAGCGCATCTCGGCATTGGTGTCGTGGGCGACGAACCACTCGGCGGGCAGCGGTTTGACGATTCCGGGCACGGCCCTGATCACCTCCTCGGCGGCCGTCCGGCCCGGGGCGCACACCGGCGTGGCCGACGCGGGCACGGGTGAGCGCCCCGGCGGCGGAGCGCACCGGCCCTTCGTACCGAGAGCACTCCTCGCAGCCCAGCGTAGTCGCTCCGGCGCTCCGCGTGACCAGGGTCGCCGGTCGGACCGTCCCGTCCGTCCGATCCGGTCGGCGCCGCACACCTCCGACCGTGCTCCTCCGACCCTGCTCCTCCGACAGCTCCTCCGCCTCCTGCTCCTCCGCCTCGATCCTCCGCTTGACCTTCTCACCGGTGTGAACTCCTAGCGTCCTGCGGTGTCGGAACGAACCCGCCCACGGAGGAGACCGCCATGTCGTCCATCCCCGCCCCCTTCGCCCCGCTCGCCCGCATCGTCCAGGGGTCGGGCCCCGGCCTGCTGCTCGCCCACGGCGCCGGCGGCAGCGCCCGGGACAACTGGGGCCCGCTGCTGCCCGACCTCGCCGCGCACCGCACCGTCGTCGCCCCCGACTACCCGGGCTCCGGCGACAGCCCGTACGAGCCCGGCGAGCCGACCCTCGACGAGTTGGCCGAGCGGCTGGTCGCCGCCGCCGACGAGGAGGGGCTGTCCACCTTCGACCTCGCCGGCTACTCGCTGGGGGCCGCCGTCGCCGTGCGGATCGCCACCCGCCACCCCGAGCGGGTCCGGTCGCTGCTGCTGCTCGCGGGCGTGGCCGGCGGCTCGGCCCGGTTGAGCACGCTCGCGGAGCTCATGGTCGCGCTCGACGACCGGCCGGGCGACCTCGCCCGGCTGGTGCTCAGCGTCGTCTTCGGCCACAGCTGGGTGGACGCCCTGGCCGCCGAGCAGCTCGCGGAGCTGGCGAAGGCGCTCGAGTCCCCGCAGCCGGACGGCTTCCGGCAGCAGTTCGGCCTCGCCGCCCGGGCCGACGTACGGGCCGAGTTGTCCGCGATCACCGTCCCGACGACGGTCGTCGGCACCGCCGAGGACATGCTCGTCCAGCCGTCCCAGCACCGGCTGCTCGCCGAGGGCATTCCCGGCGCCCGCTACGTCGAACTACCGTGCGGGCACCTGCCGGTGGTCGAGGCCCTGCCCCAACTGCGGGAGGTCCTGCTGGAGTTCGTCACGTCCTGAGACGGGCGGGAACAACCCCGGCCACCGCTCGCGTTCCCCGATCATGCGCATCGGAGAACTCGCCCGCCTGACCGGGGTGTCCACCCGTCTGCTCCGCTACTACGAGGAGCAGGGCCTGCTCCGGCCCGCCCGCACCAGCGCCGGGTACCGCGAGTACGGCGAGGAGGACACCGTGCGGGTGTGGCAGATCCGCAGCCTCCTCGCGGCCGGCCTGACCACCCGGGTCATCGCCGAACTCCTGCCCTGCGCGACCGGTCCGATGCCCGTGCTCGAGGCCTGCCCCCAGCTCCTCGCCACCCTGCGCGAGGAACTCGCCGACCTGGACGCCCGGATCGCCGACCTCACCCGCAGCCGGCGGGCGCTCTCGCACTACCTCGCGACCGCGCACGAGCCGAGCGCCGAGCACGCGGCCTGACGACCCCGCCGCCCGGCCCCCGTCGACCGCGGACGACCCCGCCGCCCGGCCCCCGTCGACCGCGGACGACCCCGCTGACCAGCGGCGACGCCCGGCGCGCCGGGTGGGGCGTACGCGGCCGGCCAACCGACGCTCAACCCCCGCCCGGACTTCACCCGCGCGTACCGACCGTTAACACCGCCCTGGAACGCTCCCTGTCATGAACGCCAGCCCTCAGGCGCCCTACCAGGAACCGCGCTTCCCGCTCCCCCAGCGTCACCGCCGCCTGCTCGCCTGCACCGCCGTCCTCGCCTCCATCGCCCTCGGAACCCTCGGTGTCGGCGCCACCGTCGAAACGGTCCGCCACAGCCCCGTCGCCACCACCACGGCCAGCAAGTAGGGCCGACCCCGCCCGGCACCGCCGCCCACCCCGGACGCGGTACTTCCGCGTCTCCCGCGCCGGAAGAGCCCGCCGGCCGCCGGGCGGCGAGCCCGCACAGCACGGGAAGTCGGCCCGGCCGACTTCCCCTGCGGGCAGCCGAGCACCCGGCCGGCTCAGCGGGCGCCCCTCACGAGGAGCCGTCGACGCACTCGAACCCGGTCTCCACGTCGCCGAGGAACGTCAGCGCCTCCCGGCCGATCCCGAGCGCGTCGAGCAGGACGTCCAGCGCCGCTTCGGCATCCTCTTCCGACCGCCCCACCCGGACGAACGTGCTCGGGTCGCGGCTGCCCACCAGCCGGCTGAGGGCGGAATCCTGCGCCGGACGCGGAACACCACGACGTCGACGGCGCCCAGGTCCTCCCAGCCGTGTTCGACCGTCAGCGGCGGGCGGGCCGCGAGTGCTTCCCATCCCGACTTCAGTCCTCACTACCAGCCGGAAGGAGCGGGCCGCGTACGCCCGCAGGCTCTCCTGAGAGGCCGGGTTCCGGCCACCCCGCCCCGGAAACGCCCTACGCCCGCTGCTCCTCGCGTGCGGGTGCCGGAGCGGGGCGGCAGTGGCGGCCGGTGCCGGGGACGGGGTGGAGGTCGGGCGCCGGGGCGTACCGGGCGGCCGGGGGGCGCAGGAGCCAGGTGGTGCGCGGGGTGGGGGTGATGAGGCCCAGGCGGTGGAGGAGGTCGAGGGCGTCGCGGCGGAGGGCGGTGCGGTCGGCGAGGTAGTGGGTGGGGAGGCCGTACTCGTCGGTGATGTCGCCGAGGACGCCGTCTATCAGGGCGTCCGGGATCGGGACGTCGCCGTCGGTGGCCTCGCCGGGCAGCGGGCGCACCTCCTCGACCAGGCGCTCGACCAGCAGCAGGGTGGCGTGGGCGAGGGTGTCGGCGCCGGGGAGGGCGAGGTCGGTGAGTTCGGCGGCCGGATCGAGCAGGGCGACGCCCTCGGCGCGCAGTTCGGCTTCGAGGCCGAGGAACTCGGCGAGCGCGGCCGGGCCGCTGAGCCGGTGTTCGAGCAGCCAGGTGCGCTGGTCCTCGGGGAGGTCGGCGGCGAGGACGGCGGGCGTCTCGGCGAGGAGGCGGCGGACGGCGGTGGCGGGTTCGGCCTCGGCGGCGCGGCGCACCAGGTCGGCGGCGTCGGCGGCGAGGGCGGGCGGGCCGGCCGGGACGGCGCGGGCGAGTTCGCGGTCGACGGTGAGCACGACGTCGGTGTCGGCCGGGTCGGCGGGCAGGTCGCCGAGCACCTGCCAGGCGGCGAGCGCGGCGAGCGCCATCGCGAGGTCGGCCGGTTCGGCGGTGAGCCCGGGTGCGGCGGTGCGCATGGCGTCGAGCAGCCGCCCGTACCGGAGTCGCTCGGGGGCGTCGACCAGCAGCGCGAGGGCGAGCGAGAGCTGGGCGTAGCCGGCGGGGGTGAACGGGGCGCCGGTGGCGGGGTGTTCGAGTCGGCGGGCGGCGCCGGGGCCGAGCCCCGACTTGTAGAGCCGCGCGTGCCGGGGCCCGACGACCAGGCGGTAGCCGAGCAGGGTGTCGAAGCGCTCGGTCAGCCAGTCGCGGTGACGGCGGATCAGCGGGAAGCCGTCGGCGTGCGGGCCGGAGGCGGTGACCAGCGGGTGGGCGAGCAGCAGTCGGGCGGCGATGCGGCGTTCGGCGTCGGGGAGTTCGACGGCGGGGAGCTCGCCGACGGTCGTCTCCGCGGCGGGGAGTCCGGCACCGGCCGCGGCACCACCGACCGCGGCACCGCCGGCAAGTGCACCGCCGGCAAGCGCACCGTCCGGGAGCCCTGCGGTGGAACGATCCTGCGCCTCGGCGGCTGTGCCCGGAAGCAGCCGGACCCGCTCCGGCTTGCGGTGCCTGCCGGGCCTGCCCGGCTTGGCACCTGACCGGACGACGGGCAGCGCGGCCTCGTCGCGCCGTGCGCGGCGCAGCGCGCCCGTCGCGCGGGCCCGGCGGGCGCGCGCGACGGTGGCGCCGTGGGCGGTGGGACCGTGCCACCAGCTGACGCCAGGGTCGGCGGGCTCGGCGGGTGCGCCGAGGTGGCGGGCCGGATAGAGGCCGAAGGAGGCGGTGCAGAGGTCGTCCGCGGTGCCGGGGCCGGCGGCGGCGAACCAATGGGCGAGCCGCAGCAGGCCCGGGTCGGGCGAGAGGTCCGGCCCGGCGGCTTGCGGGCCGTCAGCACGGCCTTCGGCGGCGGCCCCAGGTGCCGCGTCAGCACCGCTGGGGGCGGCTGCGGGCAGGAAGCCGGCCCGGTGTACGGCGAGGGCGGCGTCGGCGGTCCCCCGGCCTGCCGCGCCCCTGCGTCCGTCCGGCCCGCCGGCGGCCACCCGGGTGGCGCCGACCGCGTACTCCTGCTGCTCCATGTCGGGGTCAAGCCTAGACGGTGACCGCTCACCCGGTGGCGGCAACCGCCCTCCTGGGGAACTCTCCACAGGAGCCGTCGAAGCGGCCGAGTGCGGTCCGCTACCCGGTCGGCCCGTCATCCGCCGCGGCCGGTCCGGGTTACGCACCGGTAACCTCGTCTTTCCCGGCGCCCGCCGGGTCCCTTAGGGTCAGTGACCACCGCCCACCCCCGGAGTCTCAATGACGAAGTCAACCCGCCTGCGCGACCGGAGCGGGGGTGAAGACCCTGTTGTCGCGCAGGAGCGCCCACAGGACGCTCACC
>NZ_JBIDAK010000017.1:94993-162095 GCF_043202455.1 Kitasatospora sp. NPDC048194 | reverse complement strand
GTGGAAGGTGTCGCGGATCTGCTTGTCGATCCGCTTGATCCGGTCGTCCAGGGCCAGGATCTGTGCGGCCAGGTCGGCGACGATCGCGGCGGCGACGTCCTCGCCGGGCAGCACGGTGCGCTGGGCCTCGGCGGCCTCCAGCGCGGTGGCTGCCACCGCGTCGGCGCCGCGGACGCTGCGATTGGCGAGCCAGGCCGTCAGCCGGGCCCGGCCGCGGCGGCGGATCGCGGCCGGGGTCTGGTAGCCGGTCAGCAGGACCAGGGCGCCCTTGTGGCAGGAATAGTCGAAGGCCCGCTCCAGGGCGGGGAAAATCCCGGTCAGCACGTCGCGGAGCCGGTTGATCATCCGAACCCGGTCGGCGACCAGGTCAGAGCGGTGCGCGGTCAGCAGCGCGAGGTCGGCCGCAAGCTGGGCGGGCACGGCGATCGCTGTGAAGTCCCGCCGGTGCCGGGCGGTCTCGGCGATGACGTAGGCGTCGCGGGCGTCGGTCTTCGCCTCGCCCCGGTAGGCGCCGGACATGCGGTTGACGGTCCGCCCGGGCACGTAGACGGCCCGCTGGCCATGGGCCGCAAGCAGGGCCAGCAGCAGGGCGGAAGACGTTCCGGGGATGTCCACCGCCCAGTGGACCTCGTCGGCGAGGCCAAGGATCTCACCGAGGGCGGTCAGGATCGCCGTCTCGTCATTGTCGATCTTCTTCGACCACAGCGTTGCGCCGGTCTCGTCGACCACAGCCGCCCAGTGATGGCCCTTCCCGGCGTCAACACCCGCCCAGACGTGGGCACTTCGCTCGCTCACTCAACCCTCCTCGATCCCACCCGCATCCCGTTGGCCCGAGGAACACCCCGCCGTCATCTCCATAAACAGCGACCGCACGTAGCGCGCATATCTCAATCAGCAGCCAGGGCGCCCCGGAGAGCCGGACGGCCACTCCGGAGGAGCCACTGAAGGCAAGACCCCATTAGCCACATCCGGCCCTCCCGGGCCACCCAACACCTTATGGAGGCCCTGTTGTCGCAGTTTTACGGCACCGCGGGGGCGGAGTCCACCTCGGTCACCCTCACGTGTGACTGCCTGGCTCACCGGTTCGGAAACGCCGCCGACCACGGGATGCGCGCGCCCCGCTATCCGACGGACATGTCCGACGCCGAGTGGGCGGCGGTGAGGCCGCTGCTGCCGGTGCCGGGCTGGCTGCGAGGCCAGGGCGGGCAGCCGGAGGCGTACTGCCACCGGACGATGCTGGACGCAATTCGCTATCTGGTCGACAACGGCATCAAGTGGCGCGCGATGCCGGCGGACTTCCCTCCGTGGGACCGGGTTTTCGCGTTCTTCCGCCGCTGGCGCGACCACGGTCTGGTCAAGGAGTTCCACGACCGGCTCCGCCGCAAGGTTCGCGAGAAGGCGGGCCGAGATCCGGAGCCGAGCGCGGGCGTGATCGACTCCCAGTCGGTCAAGGCGGACGCCGTCGTCGGATCCGACAGCCGCGGCTTCGACGGCGGCAAGCTGATCAACGGCCGCAAGCGGCACGTCGTGGTCGACACCCTCGGCCTGCTGCTGGCGGTGATGGTCACCGCCGCGGATGTCGGCGACCGCGCCGCCGCCCAGGTCCTGCTGGCCCAGGTCGCCGCCGCGCACCACCTGCTGGCCCTGGTCTGGGCCGACGGCGGCTACACCGGCAGCCTCATCGAGTACTGCCTCGCCGCCCTCGCCCTGGTCCTCGCGATCGTCAAGCGCAGCGACGACATGCGCGGTTTCGTCGTGCTGCCCAAACGCTGGATCGTGGAGCGGCTTTTCGCTCACCTGATGCGAAGCCGTCGCCTCGTGCGCGACTTCGAGCGATCCACCAGCAGTGCCGAGGCGATGGTCTACTGGTCGATGACGATGCTCATGACCCGGCGCCTGGCCCGGCCACGCCCTTCGCGAGCGTGAACCGGCCAGATACCGGCTCGGCCAGCCAGCCCCGGGCCACCAGCCGCTTCGCCTTCGACCGCAGCGCCTCGACCTTCCCCGGCACCGGGTCCAAGCCGAAGGCTACGGCCATCTCCTGGCACGTCAGCAGACCTTGACCGAGCCGGTTCCGGTCCGCGAGAGCCTGCAGGATGCGCTGGTAGTCCACCGACAATGCCGACCAGGCCAGCCCCGCGCGCCAGATCGGCACCATCGATTTCGGCTTCGCCGCCTCCTGGAGCTCGTGCTGCACCGGCTGTTCACCGGGAGCCCGCAGATCCTGGGAGGTCCCGGGGCCGACGGCATCGCCGTCGTCCGGCGCCAGCACCTCGCCGACGCGCGAGCGGGCGATGACCCACTCGTTCCACTCCCGCTCGGCCACGGCCAGCTCGGCCTGGATCCGGTCGGCCTCCTCCCGCAGTTCGTCCAAACGACGGCGAGCGGTGAGCTCGCGTTGTTCCAGAAGCCCACGACCGACGGCATCCCGACCTCCACCAGAGCGACGACTCGACACGTCACCGCTCCCCGAGACCACCGACCCTATGCCTGATCAGCGGAAACACACCCCTCACGCCCGGAAAGACAACATCTTCGTAGACACAGGCACTCAGCTTGTGATTTATCCAGCGGTCTCGAACAGGCGGACCTGGTGATCACTCGTCCGGGTGTTCACGGGACGCGGAAGCGGCCTTCGCGTGATCCTGAACTCGACCAAGAGGTGCAGGACTTGACGCGAAGGCGGTAGTAATGAGTGTGGTGGAACAGGGCGTGCAGTGCGAGCCGTTCGCGGAACTGTCACGCTTCCGGGGGGTCTTCTACGACTGCCTGATCGGACGGCGCGACGCGCTGTTCGAGCTCGCGGACGCGGTGCTGTGCACCGACGGCCCGGTCAAGACCCTGGTCGGCCTGGCGCTGGCTCCCGAGCACCGGCGCGGCCACGGCGCCCTGTACGGCGCGCTGAACCGCGGCCGCCTGGACGTCGAGCGGCTGCGGACCGAGCTGGCCAGTCTGCCGCTGCCGCGCGCCGCCGACGGCCGCCTGGTCCTGGCGGTAGACGTCTCCCCGTGGCTGCGGCCGGACGCCGCCACCAGCGACGCCCGCTCGTTCTGTCACACCTACGGCCGTGGTGAGAACAAGCACCTGATGATCCCGGGCTGGCCCTACTCCTGGGTCGTCGCCCTGGAATCGGACCGGACCTCGTGGGTCGCGCCGCTGGACGCCGTCCGGCTGCGGCCGGGCGACGACCTCGCCGCGGTGACCGCCTCGCAGCTGCGGGATCTGGTCGAGCGCCTGATCGCCGCAGGCCAGTGGCGCCCGGGCGACCCTGCGGTGTGGATCGTGACCGATGCCGGCTACGACGTGATGCGCCTGTCCTGGCTCCTGCGCGACCTGCCCGTCGAGATTCTGGGACGCCTGCGCTCGGACCGGGTGATGCGCCGCCCGGCACCGACCCGCGCGGAGTTCGCGCTGGCCAACCCGGCCGGGGGCCGGCCGCCCAAGCACGGCGGCGAGTTCATCTTCAAGGACTCCCGGACCTGGGGCACCCCGGACGCGGAGACGAAGGTGGAGACCACCCGCTACGGCACCGCCCATGCCCAGAGCTGGGACCGGCTCCACCCCGAACTCCAGCAGCGCGCCGCCTGGCGGGACCACCCCGGCAAGCTCCCAGTCATCGAGGGCACCGTCATCCGCCTCCAGGTCGACCACCTGCCCAGCGGCGGCGACCCCAAGCCCTTGTGGCTGTGGTGGTCACGACCGACAGCCGGTCCGGCGGAGACCGACCTGGCCTGGCAGACCTTCCTGCGACGGTTCGACATCGAGCACTTCTTCAGAATGATCAAGCAAACGCTCGGCTGGACCACACCGAAACTCCGCGACCCCGAGGCAGCGGACCGCTGGACCTGGATCATGGTCGCCGCCCACACCCAACTACGCCTCGCCCGGCCCCTGGCGACCGACCTACGACGCCCCTGGGAGAAGCCAACCGAACCGAACAGGCTCACTCCCGCCCGGGTCCGCCGTGGGTTCCGACACCTGCGTGCCAAAGCCTCAACACCGGCAACAGTGCCGAAACCCTCCGGCCCGGCCCCGGCCGCCCACCCGGCTCGAAGAACCGCCGCCCCGCGACCCGCTACGACGTGGGCCTGCTCCTGGCCACCGGCGAGTCCTACCGCAAACCGACCCACCACAAGGTCGGCACCAAACCCCGCCGCACGGGGTAGGTGGTTGTGTCACAGCGTCCTGCGAGGCTATGACCCATGATCGAGCCTCCACGCATCGGCATCAGCCCGGTGATCGCTTCAGTGACCGAGTCCTGGACCTTCATTGACGCCTGGCTGGCGGAGCACGCGCCGGCAAGCCTGGCCGAGCTCCAGCTGCCCGCATCGCCCGAAGCCATCAGCAGAGCGGAGGAGCGGCTCGGATTCCCGATTCCCGCTGATCTACGGGAGTCGTTGCTCTGTCACAACGGCGACGGTTCGTCCGTCGGGGTCCTCCCGTGCGGCCCTATGTACTCCACCGAGAGGATTGTCGAGATCCGCGACATGCGGATGAGGATCTGGGATGCCGACGATCCGGACCAGCAGGACGATCCATGGTGGGGAATGCTGTGGGTGCCGTTCGCCGGCGGCGACGGCGACGAACACTTCATTCACGCTGGTCCCGGCCTGTGGCACAACCACCTCGGCCGGGCTCCGCACGACGACTCCGCCTACTTCGTCGGCTGGCCGAGCCTCGCCGCATGGCTCCACGGCATCACCCAGGCGATGGCGCACTACGACGACCGTGACTGGAGCGGAACGGCCTACCGACCGATGCTCCGGAAGGACGGAACAGTCGACTGGTAGACCAGTCGACCAACCAGGGTCTGGATAAACCACAAGCTCAGGAGGCCCGGGAAGGGCCCTTCCCGGGCCTCCCTGGGCCGGACCGCACCCCGGGGGCCGGACAGTGCGCCAGGGGCGGTGATCGCCGTCAGGGGCCGTCCGCGGGACATCGGCCGGCCAAGGAGGGCCAGTGCCGGATCCGGTCGGCGTCGACAGTCCAGCCGGACCGGGGAGGCCCGGCGGAGGATCACCGCGGGCCCGGCCCGGCCGGGCCCCGGGGGCGTCCGGTGTTCGCCGGGCGCTCACCAACCATCACAGCCCCGCAGGGTCAGACCCCTGCCGGCCGGACCGTCACCCACCACCGCCCCTCCACCTACCAGCAAGCCGGGGAAAGGGATGGACAGAAGGGGTTGTCGGATTTACCGGCCGCCCGAAAATGGCTTCTGAGCTGCGGAAACACGCGGACGCGGCCGGAAGCGGCGGGGTACCTACGGTGATACCTGCGGAGGTACCTACGGTGGCGCCTGCGGTGGTATCTGCGGTGGTAGCTACGTGGAACGGCCAAACACCATCGGAGCTCGATGCAGAGGTCATGACCGAAGCTCGCCGACTGGCCCAGCACCCTCGCGTTCCACTCGAACACTCGGATGCACCGACCCGATGCACCCCAATCGACCCGGATTCTCAAACGATCTCGACCGCCAGCCTTTGAGACAGACGCACCTCCACCAGGCGCCGGCGCCAAAGACGTCCCGTTGCGTCCCCGGCAGCGGGACGTTAGCTCCCGGGGCGGGCGCCCCGACGCTTGCTGATGGTGGTCCTCTGAGGTGTCAGAGGGTCCCGGTGATGCTGGCCGCGTAGTGGTTGCCGTAGACGCCGGTCAGGTTAATCGCGGTGGCGTTCTGCCAGCTGCCGTCGGTGTGGCGGATCGCGTGCAGGACGCGGTTGTCCGTCGTGACGAAGGTGGCCTGGAGCTCGCCGGCGACCGTCGCGGCGCTCACCGACGTCGTGGTGAACGAGCCCGCCACCGGGGCCAGGTCGCTCAGCGGCATCCACTGGCCGCTGGCGAGCCTGGCGCCGTGGTACTGCTTCGTGCCGCCGTTCGACGCGATGACGATCTGCACGTCGGCACCGGTCCCGGTCATCGCAACGTCGGTCGCGGCGCCCGCGTCTCCGGCCATCGAGTACACGTCGCCCCAGGCGCTCCACGTGCCGTTGGCGGCGCGGACCGAGTGGTACACGCGTCCGCCGGCCACCGCGGCCACCTGCAGCTGTCCGTTCACGGAGGCCTCGGACGCGCTGGTCACCGCCGCTGGCAGCGAACCGGCCTGGGACTGGACGTCGGCGAACGCGGCCCAGGTCCCGTCCGCGTGCCGCACGGTGTGGAACAGCCGTCCGCTCGCGACCGCCAGCACGTTCAGCTCCGAACCGATCGACACGGCTGACACCTTGGTCACGGAGCTCAGGGAGCCGGCCTGCGAGCTGACGTCGCCGAAGGCGCCCCACTGGCCGTCGGCGAACCGGACGGCGTGGTAGATGTCGCCGTTGCCGCCGACCGCCACCACGTGCGTGTCGCCGTTGATCCCGGCGTCGGCCAGCGAGCCGACGGGGCCGATGTCCCCGGTCTGGGCGGCGACGTTGGCGAAGCCCGACCAGTTGCCCGACGCGTCGCGGGTCGCGTGGAAGATTCCGCCGCCACCGTTCACCAGTACCTGTGCCTTCCAGCTTGGCGCGGGGGCCGGGGTGGGTGCGGGGTAGGGGTCCGTGCGGTCGGTGGCGAGGCCGGTGCCCGGCGCGCACGCCGGCCAGGCGCCTGCGCCCTGGTCGGCGAGGATCTTCTCGGCGATGAGGATCTGCTGCTGCTTGGTCGCCAGGTCCGGGCGGGCGGCGTAGTTGAGGCCGCCGTAGTGGCGCCAGTTGTCGAGGCTGAGCTGGAGCCCGCCGTAGTAGAGCCGGTTGGCGCTGACGATGCTCCAGTTGCCGCTGCTCTCGCACGCCGCGACCTTGTCCCAGGTGGACACCGAGGCGGCCGAGGCCTCCGTAGTAACGAGCAGCGGGGCGCAGAGCGCCGTCAGTACGGCAGCGGCGGACATCCGGCGCAGGAGGGGGGCCTTGAGAGCGCGTGCGGGCATGGGGTGGGCTCCTGGGATTCTGCGGTGGTGGACGCACGGGGTGAGTGGCTGGTCCGGGCGCCTGGCGCCGAGAGGGGTGGCGGGCAGGACCCGTAGGGTGGCCGGCAGGACCGGGTGGTGTTGCCGGTCAGGGCTGTGGTGGCGGCGAGGGCGACCGCCCGGCCCCTGGAGCGGGACCGGGCGGTCAGGGTGTGGATCGTCGGCGATCCGTTACTTGGCGAGGGTCTCCAGGTGCATGTCGCCGTTGGGCATGCCCGCGGCGGAGATGGCGTTGACGTGGCCGCCACCGTCGGCGAGCGCGGCGCCCTGCCAGGTGCCGTCGGCGTGGCGGACGTTGTCGTAGACCGAGCCGCCGGTGAGCGTCACCAGGTGCATGTCACCGTTGGGCAGCGCCGCGACGGAGACCGCGCCGACCCCGCCACCGTTGTCGGCGACCGCGGCGCCCTGCCAGGTGCCGTTGGCGAAACGGACGTTGTCGTAGACCGATCCGCTGTTGAGGGTTTCGACGTGCATGTCGCCGTTGGGCATGCCGACCGCGGCGACGGAGGAGACGTAGCCTCCGTCGTCGAAGACCTGGGCGCCCTGCCAGGTGCCGTCAGCGTGGCGAACGTTGTCGTAGACCGAGCCGCCGGTGAGCGTCACCAGGTGCATGTCACCGTTGGGCAGCGCCGCGACGGAGATCGCACCCACCGACCCGCCGCCGTCGGCGACCTTGGCCCCCTGCCAGGTGCCGTTGGCGAAACGGACGTTGTCGTACACCACGCCGCCGGACAGGGTCTCGACGTGCATGTCGCCGTTGGGCATGCCGACCGCGGCGATCTGATCGATGTGGCCGCCGCCGTCGGCGAGCGCGGCGCCCTGCCAGGTGCCGTTGGCGAAACGGACGTTGTCGTACACCGAGCCGTTGACGAGGGTGAGGACGTGGGTGTCGCCGTTGGGCAGCGAAGCGGTGGCCACCTGGGAGACGTCGGCGCCGCCGTCGGCGAGTGCGGCGCCCTGCCAGCTGGCGTTCGCGAAGCGGATGTTGTCGTACACGTGGTTGCCCGGGGGCAGGGCGGGAGCGGGGGCGCCGCTCGCGCCGGAGTCGTTTCCGCCGCGCGGCGAGACGTAGCCGCTGATGCGCTGGCCGCCCCAGCTGTAGCCGATCGCCGAGCTGTGGGTGGACTGCTGGACGATGGAGGTCGCGGACCAGTTGCCGCTCACACCGTGCTCGTTGCCGCCGATGGTGGTGATGGTGCCGTTGCCGACGGCGGTCACGAGGGCAACGTGGTCGGCGTAGCCGTTGTTGTAGTTGAAGAGGATCGCGTCGCCGACGTGCGGGGTGCTGTGCAGCCCGCCGTTGTAGCGGCCGAAGCTGCCGGCGCCCGGGGTGAGGCCGTTCACGTCGACACCGTTCTGGGCCCAGACCCACTTGGCGAAATCCGCGCACCAGGCCTCAGGGCCCCCGGTGCAGCTGCTGTAGTAGCCCTTTCCTCCTGCGCTGTTGGTCGAGCAGGCCTTGTCGCCGAGGTTCGCCTGCGCGGTGGCGGCGATGGAGCTCCCGACGCTGGCGGAGGCCGGCGAGGCGCCCAGAGCGAGGCTGATGGGCAGGAAGGCGGCGGCGGTGCTCAGCGCGGCGGCACGGCGAATGGCGGCCTTGGACATGACATGACTCCAGAAGGTCTGTGAGCAGGAAGAAAGAGATCAGGTGATGGAGTGCCGGTGACAGACCGGCGAGAAGCTTTCGGCGAGCGCGCTGCGTGCCCGTGGTTCGTCCGCGGGAGGTAGCCGCTGAATCCGTCGGTGCGGCGGCCGCCACACGTCGCGTGCCCGGCTCAGGGGCCTGGGCACGGCGGGCGGTCCGGAGGCGGGAAGAGCGTGGCGTGGGTCGTGGCGTGCGCCAGGCCGGTCAGGGAGGGCCGGGCGGCTGCCCTGCAGGAGCAGCCGGTCGGCGGGATGGTGCGGCCCGGCGCGAGGTCAGCCCCAGATCATGTTGTCGGGCTGAGCGGAAATGACCGGCTGGGCAGGAGCCGCCTGGGCGGCTACGCCGGGGACCACAACGGCGAGGGCGAGGGCGGCGACCGCGGCGGCCTTGGCGGTGACGGTGCGGAGCATGACGGTGTCCTCTTCGGGTGCGACGGGGATGGTGTGGGCTTCCGGTGTGGGCGTCCCGCGGTGACGCTCTCTCCGGTTGTCGTCCGGGCGGTGTCCCCTTCCGACGACCACTAGCTTCGTCGCTGGTCAGAGCGGGTGGAAGGGTTCTCAGCTGGACGGAAGCGTCCCTGGACCGTTCCGGCCAGGACCGGCCGGGGCGGACAGCAGGCGCTCGTAGAACGGCGTGACGAGCGGTGCGGCGACCTTCATCGCCTTCCACCCGGCGAACTCGGGCACGGCCACCAGCGCGCGGCGGCAGAACTCGGAGGCCCGGTGCTCCGCCGAAGCGAGGGAGTTGGCGAGCACGTAGACACCCAGCACGGGGTCCGGGACGGCGTCCGGATGGACGACGACGTGCTCGACCCCGTCCTCGGGGCGCACCGCGGCCCACAGGAGTTCGCGGGCATCACCGGGAAGCGGACGGCCGGGCGGAGCCGGCTGCAGGGCGGCGTGGACGAGGTACATGGACCGAGCGTGCCGAACTGGGCAATTGGCGTGAAGGGGATGGCCCAGGACGCTTGGGTCCATGGCCGGAACCGTCCGCGGGGCCGATGACCGCGATCCTCGCGGATGTGGAATGATCGCGTGCGCTCGAACGCGGGTTCTTCACGGGGGTGGGGCAGGGCATGCTTACGGCACTGGGGCTGGACGCAATCTCAGAGGCGGTCTACCGGGCGATGCTTGCCCACCCGCAGGACGGCGTCCACGCCCTCGGGGTACGGCTGTCGCTGACCGACCCGCAGGTAAGGCAGGCCCTGGACACCCTCAGTGAACTGGCCCTGATCCGTCCGTCCGCCGACCGCGAGGGCGAACTGTGGGCCGTCTCCCCCGAGATCGGGATGGAGACCCTGATGGCCCGCCAGCAGGCCGAGCTCGCCGCGCAGCAACTGCGCATCGAAGCCTCCAGGGCGGCGGCCGCGCAGCTCATCGCCGACTACGCCGACCTGCGGCCGGCCGCCAACAGCCCCGGCATCGAACAGCTCGTGGGCCTCGACCAGATCCGGGACCGGCTCACCACCCTCACCCGGGAGGTGCGCGAGGAGGTCATGACCTTCGCGCCCGACGGCGGGCAGAAGCCCGAGAACATCGAGGCCGCCAAGCCCCTGGACCTGGACCTGCTCGGGCGCGGCATCCGGATGCGGACCGTCTACCTGGACAGTGTCCGCAACAGCCCGCACACCGTCGAGTACGTCAACTGGCTCGCCTCCCATGGCGGCCAGGTCCGCACCACGCCCGCGCTCCCCACTCGGATGATCGTGGTCGACCGGACCACGGCCGTCATCCCGGTCCACAGCAACGACACCGCGGCCGGCGCCGTCGTGCTCACCGGCCAAGGGATGCTGACCGCACTGTGCGCCCTGTTCGAGACCGTCTGGGCCAGCGCCCAGCCGCTCGGCGCCACCGCCCGGCCCGACGAACACGGACTCACCGCCCAGGAGCGGACCGCCCTGACCCTGTTGGCCGACGGCCACACCGACGACGCCATCGCCAAGCGCCTCGGCGTCTCACCCCGCACCGCCCGCCGCATCGCCACCGACCTCATGGAACGCCTCGACGCCCGCAGCCGCTTCCAGGCCGGCGTGCGCGCCACCCAAGCCGGCTGGCTCGCATCCCCGTCCAGGCAGGCATCAGACCGCTGACCACCGACCCCCGACGAACAACCGCCGCCCCTGACACCGCGCCCTCCTCACAGACCCCGACACGCGTCAGTGGACACCACCGGGTTCGGACTACGCCGAACCGACCGACCTAACCTCCACCACCAAGACAAAGGGCAAGAGAGACATCTCAGGGAGCTATGAGTCAAGCGGCGGCCGTTCCACAAGACCACTCACAAGACGCCCCACAACGCGGCGCTGCGGGTCAGGTCAGCTGCTAGTCGCGGGCCACACGGAGCAGGGCGACGGCGTGGGGCACGTCCATGGAGAGCCAGGGATCGCCGTCGGTGGCCTCGGTGATCAGGCGGCCCTGGATGTAGGTGCCCCAGCCGTCGCCAAGCGCCTCGACCCAGCCGAGCAGCCGGCGGTTCGGACTTTCCGTTCCTACCGGGACCCACTGACGCTGACTTCGCCGCCCAGCACAACGCCGAGCGGCTGGGTGACAGCATCCCCAGCCCGCGATCTTGCTTCGGGCGCCCGGCTAGGCTGGCGACACGATCTGAACCTGGGGAGGGCAGACTATGGCTGGCGAGTTCGACGCGCACGAGCGGCGGATGTGGGCGGGCGCGGTAGATGCATACGCGGGGAGCTTCGCGGCCCTGTGCGGAGCAACGGCCGGGGCGCTGTTGGATGCAGCCGAGGTCGGCGCCGGGACGCGAGTGCTGGACGTCGGCACCGGGCCTGGCACGGTCGCGGCGGCGGTGCTGGCTCGGGGCGCCGAGGTCGTGGCAGTGGACGCCGAGCCGGGCATGGTGGCGCTGGCGGCCGCGAACGCCCCGGGGGCGGAGGTCCGGCATGCGGTGCTTCCCGAGCTCCCCTTCTCGGACGGCTCGTTCGACGCCGTGGTGGCCAACTTCGTGGTCAACTGTCTGCGTACTCGTTGAAGTGCTCAGCGAAGTACGGCTGAACGTGCTCAGCTCCTGCTGCGGGTGGGCGCCGGAAAAGTTCAGTTGCTCAGCCTGTGCTCGGTGTCTGCCGCGGGTGTCATGATCTCGCTTGTGAACGAGGTCATGGGTGTTCTGAGGCAGGAGTTTGATGCGGAGGAAGGAAGCTTCCTCCTTCGGCTGCGAGGTGATCTGGAATGGGACCGGGCGGCCTTCAGCCGCCTGGAGCGGGCCATGCGTGCGGCGTGCGAGCGACTCCAGGGAGACGAGAAGCTTGATCGCTGGGTCGCCGAGGGGTTCTACGAGGTTGCGAAGTGGGTTCCGTCGTGGACCTCACATGCGAACTTCCCAAGGCCGGTTCCGGACAGCTACTACGAGGACTGCATCGAGCGTCTCGGTGATCTGGCCGACTGGTACTTCCGTGGGTGGCACGACCGCTCGGCCGCAAATTCCTGGGTCGACCTCTGAAGCCGTCGTCGGTCAGGCCGCGTCAGTCTCGCGTTCGATTGCGGTGAGGCGGTTCTTCAGCCGGTAGCTGGGCCCGTTGATCGAGATCACGTCGCAGTGGTGGAGGAGCCGGTCAAGGATGGCGGTGGCGAGGACCTCGTCGCCGAACACCTGTCCCCACTCATCTGGGGCTGGCACTTGTTCCCTCACACGAGTTGCCGCTGCGACCTGGCCGTTTCCTCCTTCTGCGGTCCTCGTTGGTTCTCGCGGTAGTGCCCAGGCTTTCAAGGTGCTGCCTTGACCGTTCAGGTGCGAGGAAGGTGTGCCGGTGGCCGAGGCGAGATTGCAGGTCATCGCGGGCGGCGGCGTCCCGCAGGGTCCGCTGGTCACGGACCCATGGCTCTTCCAGGCGGCGTGCGTGGACGCGTTCGTCGCCTCCTGGCGGGCCCGCGGGTTCAGCCCGGTGACGATCGACAACGACATCGGCCTGCTGGAGCGGACGCTGACCGCGCTGGGGCGGCCGGCGTGGGAGGTGACCCCGGAGGACATCGACCGCGTCGTCGGCGACCTCGCGGTGAAGGGCCGGGCGACGTCGACGCGCCGCGAGTATGTGCAGATCTTCAAGGGGTTCCACCGCTTCCTGCAGGCCCGCAAGGCGACCGAGATCGAGGCCGCATTCGGCGTCCGACTGGTCTGCCCCGTCGACGAGTTCAACGCCTCCCGGCACGTCGGTGACGACTCCCCGGCCCTGCTGCCGCCACCGACGCCGGAGCGGGTGACCGAGTTCTTCGACTTCATGAAGCAGCGGATCGCGACCGCCAGGAAGTACGGACCCGCCGCCCGGGACTACGCGCTGTTCCGGACGCTGTATCACGCCGGGCTCCGCTCCGAGGAGGCCTCGCTGCTCGAGAAGCCGGACCTCCACTTCACCCGCGGCCCGTTCGGCAAGCTCCACGTCCGCTTCGGCAAAGGCGCCCACACCTCCGGACCCCGGCCGCGCTGGGTGCCGATGCTCGACGGCCTTGACCTGGTGCTGCGGTGGTTCCTGGAGGACGTGCGTCCGAAGTTCCCCGACTCACCGGTGCTGTTCGCCGATGAATCCGGTGGGCCACTGCATCGCGGGACGATCCGCAACCGGCTCCGCTATCTCATGGAACTTGAGGGGCGGCCGCCAGCCGAGCGGTTCAGCCCGCATGCCCTGCGGCGGGCCTGCGCGACCCACAACTACGAGCGCGGGGTTGACCTGGTGGCGATCCAGCAGATGCTCGGTCACTGGACGGTCAGCTCGACCATGCGTTATGTCCGGCCCTCCGCGACGTTCATCGAGGACGCCTACCAGCGGGCGGTCGCCAGCGCCCTGGCCGAGCTGACCGGGAAGGACACCACAGCATGAAGATCCGATGGCGGCTGCGGATGGCCGCCGCCCAGCGCGAGGTCTGGACCGGAACCGAGCTGCGGCGGCTGCTGGCCGAGAAGGCCGGCCTGGAGATGTCCTCCGCGTCGGTGTCCGCGCTGTTCACCAAGGAGCCCTCGCAGGTGAAGATGTCGACGCTGGCCGCGTTGTGCACCGCGCTGGAGTGCACCCCCAACGATCTGATCGAGGTCGACACCACCCCCGTCGAACGCCCGGCAACCCCGCCCCGGCTCGTCGCCGACACCTCGCAGGCCGTCGTCGCGGGACGCGGCCGGTCGATGCCGCCCCTGTGACCTGCGGACTTCGCGATGGGCAAGAAGCAACGGGACTGCGTCACCTGCGGTGCCCCGGTCGGCTATCTCGACCGCCAGCACTGCTGCCTGTGCCGGCGCCGAATGATGGAACAGGCCGCGAAGGAGACGTGCCCGTCCTGCGGCAAGGCCCGCGTGCTGCAGGAGGACACCGGCCGGTGCATCGTCTGTTCGCGCGTCTGCGAGCAGTGCGGCCATCCGGTCCGCGCTGCCGGGAACCGCCTGTGCCGGGACTGTCGGCGCAAGGCCGAGCGGCTGGCCGTCCAGCAGCCGTGTCCGCGCTGCGGCCGACCCGGCCGTCTGCGTGAGGAGACCGGCTGGTGCGGCTCGTGTTCCAGGCCCCGGCAGAAGCAGCCGCCACGGCTCTGCCGCGAGTGCGGTCAGCTGCGTCGTCATGCCGGACTGGGACTGTGCTCGGCCTGCTGGCAAAAGCATCCCAGCCGCCCCTTCATCCGCGGCGAGCATCTGCGCGACCGGCTCGCCGACCCGCCCGGCTGGCTCGACGACTTCGTCGCCCATGTTGCGGCCCGCCACTGCGTGGCACGTGCCTGCAGCTTCATCACCGATCTGGGCCGACTCCTGCAGGACGAGCACTCCAACTCGCCGCAGGCCCTGCTGGACAGGTCCCGCCGCCCAGGGCGGTCCATGGGCACCTTCGCGCGGACCCTGGAGGACTTCTTCACCCTCCGCGGACTGGCCCTGCCCACCGACCAGGCCGAACGACTCGCCGCCGGACGACGCAAGCGCCGCGTCGACGCCGTCCCCGAACCCCTCCGACCGGCTGTTGCCGCTTTCGACGCGTCCCGGATGCGGGCCCAGGACCGGGCCCGCCGGGCCGGCACTCGCCCCCGCAGCGACCTCACCCTTGAGGCTGCCCTGGCCACCCTTCGCGACCTGGGCGTGTTCCTCGTGGACCAGCGCGGCAAGAACGACTGGGCCCTGGTCGACGTCCACGACATCGAAGCCTTCCTGACCACCCTGCCCAGGGCCCGCAAGCGCCGGCTGACCGTGCTGCGGCAGTTCTTCGGCTTCGCCCGCCAGCAGCACCTCATCCTCATCGACCCGACCCGCGGACTGACCGCGAAGGAACCCGGCGGCTTCCGCGGCCGCACCCTCACCCTCGACCAGCAGCGCGAACTCTTCCGCCGCTGGACCAGCGACAACCACGCCCACCCGCACGAAGCCCTGCTCGGCATCCTCGCCCTGCTGCACGGCGCCTCCAGCGCCGAGGTCCGCATGCTGCAGATCACCGACATCGACCCACGAACCCAGACCGTCCGGCTCGGCAAACGCCCGCACCCCGTCCCGCTGGACCCCGCTACCTGGACGGTGCTGCAGCGATGCCTCGCCCACCGAGAAGGATGGCCAACGGACAACCCTCACGTCATGGTCACCAAAGGCACGAAAGCCGGGCGAACTCCAGCGTCAACTGCCTATCTCTCTCACGTCCTTGACGACTGCGGCTACCCGCCCCGAATGATCCGCAGCACCCGCCTCGTCGACCTCGTGAACACGATGGACCCCAAGCTCGTCGCCGCTGCTTTCGGCATGGACCCCGAGGCCACCCTCATCTACCTTGCTGATCACATCGACCCCGGACGCCTGCCCGACCAGCAAAGGAACTGACATGCGGCACCTCATCCCCGCCTTCGCCCTCGGCGCCCTCCAGCGCGGGAAGCAGATCGAGCAGTTCCTTGGTGCCATCGAAACCGACGGCCGGCCCGGGCTCCGCTGGATCGCCCTCAGCCCCAGCCGCACGGGCGTCACCATCTACCTGAGCGAGGTCGAGGATGTCGGCACCGACACCTTCCTCGACATCACCGAGTTCCCGCCCCTGGACCCCGACGAGGAGACGTGGGGCCGAGAGGTCGCCGTCCTGCCCACCCCCGAGGAAGCTCTGTACCTGGCAGAGCACGAACTCGCCGCCGACCCCCAACGCTGGGTCAACGATGGCGTCGTCTGCGACGAGTACCAAGATTTCCGGGCCGCACGCAGGTCGAACCCGTGAGGCTTCGGCGCCACCTGGCACGAGTTCGCCGGAACATGTGCGCTTTGCTGAAGGTCTTGTTCGAGGTCAGGATGATCGAGCCTTTCTCGTAACGCTTGGAGATCACCTGGAAGACCAGGTTCGCCTCGGCGCGTTCCAGGGGCTGGTAGCCGACCTCGTCGACCACGAGGACGCTCGGCCGCAGGTAGGTGCGGAGTTTGCTGGTCAGCCGCCCGGCGGCCTCGGCGGCCTTGAGGTGTCTGACCATGTCGTCGAGGCTGGTGAAGTAGATCGAGAAGCCAGCCCGGCAGGCCGCGACCGCCAGGGCGACGGCAAGGTGGGTCTTTCCGACTCCGGGCGGCCCGAGCAGGGCGGCGTTGGCCTTGGCCTCGACGAAGGAGAGGGTGGCGAGGTCCTTGATCTTGCGCGGGTCGAGCTCGGGCTGGAAGGAGAAGTCGTAGTCGTCCAGCGTCTTGTGGTGCGGCAGCTTCGACAGCCGCAGGTTCTGGCGGAAGCGGCGGTCGTCGCGGACGGCGAGTTCCTCGGCCAGGACCAGGTCGATGAAGTCGAGGTAGCCCATCTTGGCCTCGTCGGCCCTCTGGGCGTACTGGTTGAGGCTCTCCGCGAGGTGGGGCAGGCCGAGCTTGGCGGCCATGGTGCGGATGCGGGCGCTGACCAGTTGGCTCAACTCGACTCCCTTGTCGTGGGGTTGGCGGTGAAGGGGCGGGTGCCGGTCAGCTCGTCATAGACCGACAGGGGCCTGCGGCCGACCTCGACGTGGGCGGCGGCGGCCCGATTCAGCAGAGCGCGGAGCGGGCCGGCCTCCTCGCCTAGGGGCTGCTCGTGCCGGGGCCGGGGCAGGACATCGCCGGTGGTGACACGGCGGGTGTCGCCCTTCGGCAGGCCGTCCCAGTGGCGCTGGTCGACGATGCGGGCGCCCCGGCCCACCGCCCGTGAGTGGACGGCCAGTAGCGTGCTGCCGTTCGCGTCGGGAACCGTGGCGTGCAGGATGACCTGGAACTTCGTGGCCCGGATCTCGACCAGCTGACGGGGTCGGACCTTGCGGGCCGGAACCGAGTAGAGGTTGGCGTCGAAGGCCACCAGGCAGTCCTTCCCGACATGCCGCAGGTGCCGCTGCGTGACGACGTAGGGCGTTGTCGGCAGCGGGCGCAGGGCCATGTGGTCGCGGACCGCCCGGTGACCGATGACCTCTCCGTGGGTGCCGTGGACACGGGCCCGCCGCAGTGGCACCCAGGCCGTAAATGCGGCGTCGAGTTCCTCGACGGAGGAGAAGGCCCGGCCGGACAGGACGTGGTCGCGGACGATGGAGACCTGCCGCTCGACTCTGCCCTTGCCTTGCGGGCGATAGGCGGCGAGCACGTCGATGTCGAAGTCGTAGTGCCCGGCGAATGCCACCGCCTCGGGGTGCAGCGGGACCGCCTCGCCCGGGGCCACGTGTCGGCGGACCACGGTCTTGGTGCGGTCGTAGACGATCGTCATCGGCACCCCTCTAATATGCGGGTCTCGCTGTCAAGCCACCGGTTGTGCTGAGATCAGCCCGAGAGCTCGTTGTCAGTGGCCGAGAGGACACTGGCGTCGTGAAGACGCTCTCCTCTGCCACCGCTGGCTCGCACGAGCCTTCCCCCGTCTGGGTCGAATCGATGGGCGGCCCGCTGATCGCAGTGCCAGTTTCCGCGCTGGCCCACTGGCATGGTTGCACCGAGTCGGGAATGGTCATCGGCGACGGGGACGATTTGGACGACTACGACCGCGCCTGCGAGGTGGAAGGTCTGGCCGGGGTGATTGCTGTCGGCAACGAGGGCGCCCGGGGACTCGTTCTGGCGGATGAGCCTGCCAGCAGCTTCTATATGCCGGAACACCAGGCCTTCGTCCGCTGGCTGGGCGCCAACAGCGAGGCCGATCTGATCGCCGCAGCTCAGGCGGTGCTCGCCGACCCCACCACCGAGTGGGAGGACTGCGGCGTCTGGGAGACGGACGGTCCTGCCGTGCTCATGGACTCCGTGACAGCAGGGGCCGATCTGGGCGTCGAGTTCCCGAATGGCGGGGGCCTGCCGGAGCAGGCCCCCGTCCCGCTCGGGCCTGGCAGCTGGATGGTCCGCGCCGTCCACGCCTCACCGACCGAGCACATCTCGGTGGGCGTGATCCAACTTCTGCCTCGGCCATCGAACTGAGTGCCTGCCGAGAGGCGTTACCGAGGTTCGCCCAGTTCAGCCGCAGGGCCTCCTATGAATTGGTCCAGCGGACTGGGTGACCAGATGGATCTGTGGTGAGCCAGGTGCCGTCCCCGAGAGGGCGGATGTCGTAGGGATGTTCCCCGCGCGCGTCGAGTTCGGCTTGGACTTGGCCAGAGCGCGCATCGACCTGGTAGTGGTGGAACCACTCCTGCTCGTCCTCGGTTTCGCCGGCGATGGTGACGATGATGGTGTCCGGGCTCAGGTAGCCGCCGCACCATTCCACGTAGGCCTCGTCCGGGTCGTGTCCGAAGGCATCGACCGAGAGGGTGAACGCCACCCCGCCCTCGGGGTAGGCGTGGATGGCGATATCGGCCTGGTTGTGGTCAACGGTCATGAACTGGCGGCCATCGGGCGACAGGTCGATGAGGCAGCGATCGTCCCAGGGGTAGCAGAAGAGATCCATCCCGGCCTCGGTCAGTGAGGCGCGGTAGATGACCGAACCATCCTGTCCTTCTCCCACGTCGAGGAGGACTTGACCGCTCGTCCCGTGCAGCAGTTGCACTCCGCCGTGCCCGACGGTCTGCAGATCCACCTGCGCGATGACCGCTCCGGACTGGGCGTCCAGGGCAACCCACTGGTCGGGTCGGTCACGGCCGGCCATGGCGTCAGGGCGGTAGACCCACACCACGCGTCCATCCAACGACAGCACGCAGCCAGGCTTGTGTCCGTGTCGCTGGACCGACTCTGGTTCAAGGGCTGACCGCCAGACCTCGACTCCGTCCGGCGTCACGCACACGACCGCGTTCAGGGTTGTGTAGTAGGCGCGCTGAAAGTCAGCGGCAGTGGCGTGGTCGATGACGTCGTCCCCGGGAGCCGGCGGACAAACCATGGCGGGTGGAAGCACGCCACTGGCCTTGGCAGCCAGGTCGTAGGCGCAGATGCGTCCGTCAACGAGCCGCGTGATGATCTGGCGGGGGTGCCGTGATTCAGCCATGCCCGGAGGTTAGCGGCAGCGACGGACCTTCAGGGCAGCCGCCCCCTGGCTGCCCTGCCTGCTGCAACGCACCCCGGGACCGGTATCGACCATGTCTGATCGGCCCAGTAGCCGCCCCAACACCACAACATCCTCTCCCAGAGGGATTGAATACAGCTTCTGACCGAGATGCGCCCACGGTCGGGAGGGGATCAGGACGCTTCTCCGTCCAGTCGGCTGAGGAGTCCATCGAAGATCTGCTCGCGGGCGACTTGTCCCTTGGCCGCCGCGTCGTCCCGCTGGCGCTCGAGAGTGGGGCGGAACTCGATGGTGGTGACAAAGAACGTGCAGGACTCGCAGATCGACTCGAAGTGGCAGTCCATCTCGACGGGGCGCGCGCAGTAGCCGTTGCCGAGCATCCGGCGGTGCATTTCCCGGCGGAGCTTGGCCATCTCCGTTCCCTCCGCGTCGGCCGGCAGCCGACGCGGGGCGTCGTAGAGCGCCTCGACCTTCTCCGAGACGGCGAAGTACTCGTCCGCCACCGTCCGGTCGGCGATCCGCGCGTAAACACGCGTCATGGACAACGACCGGTGACCGAGCAGAGCGGCGATCGCCTCCAGGGACATGCCGCGGTTGATCGCCTGGGTGGCCAGCGTGTGTCTGAGCTGGTGGGGCGTGACCCGGCCGAGGCCGGCCCGTTCCGCGGCCGTGCGGACGGCTGCCTCGATGCGGGAGGCGTTGACCGGGCGGCCGTGGTCGGTGAATAGCAGGTTCGACCGTAGGCCCTCGGGCCGGTGCAGCAGCCAGTCGTCCAGCAGAGTCTTCAGCTGCGGGTGCAGGGGGACATAGCGGTCGGTGTGCATCTTGCCGACCGGGACACGCAGCCAGTAGGCGGACCCGATCTGGACCACCGCGTCGATTGTGAGACCGAGCATCTCGCTGCGGCGCATCCCGGTGCGGGCGAGGATCTCGATGGCCAGCCGCGCGAATGGGTCGGGGTCCTGGCGGGCGGCGGCCAGCAGTTTGGCGGCCGCCGCGTCGTCGAGGAAGCGGGGCAGCGGCTCGTCCGCGATTGGGAAGTCGCTGTCGAAGACCAGCTGGCGGGGCGGCCGGTCGTCGGCGTCCCACTCGTCCAGGCGGCGGAAGAACCCGCGGAGCTTGCTCAGCCGGTCGCGGACGGTGTGCCGGTGCAGTGGCCCGCCGCGGGCGGTCGGTCGTTCCAGCAGCCACTGCCGGTAGCGTTCGACGTGCCGCCGTCTGAGGTCGGCCACGCACCCCACCGTCGTATCCTCGTCGGCCACCAGCAGGGCGAACTCCCGCAGCGTCAGCTCGGCGTTCTTCACGGTGCCCGGCCGCAGCGTGCCGCCGATCTGCTGCAGGTAGTGCTGCATGCTCTCCGCCAGGCGGGCCGGGACGCGGGCCCACTCCTGTGCGCGCATGTCGGCCCGGTCCGGAGAGCGCCTTCGCGGCAGCTGGTCGGACAGGCTGCAGTGGAACAGTGTCGCCTCGAGATTGAACAGGGCTGTCGAGAGGGCCTTCACCCCGCGGTTGGGGATGCGGCGGGCCGCTTCGAGCAGCAGGCGACGTCCCTCGTCCCAGTCGGCTTGCCGCAGCTCGTGCGGCTGTCGGCCGAACAGCGCGACGAAGTGGGCCAGCAGGTTGAACTGGGACATCGCGACCGTGTCACGGAAGCCGAGCGAGCGCGCGGTCTCCATGAAGCGCAGGTGCAGTTCCGGGTCGGTGCGAGCCAGCACGATGCCCAGGCGCGGGCGCCGGGCGACCAGGTAGTCCGCGCCTGGCCGAATGCGTCCGGTCACCGCGAGCCAGCTGATGAACCGGTGCGTCTCGTGGTTGAAGGCGAGCTGGCGTTCCAGCGGCAGGCCGGCGAAGTCCGCGAGGTCCGGGACGGCGGCGAGCAGGGCACGGGCGCCCCAGCGGACCTTGTGGTCGATGTTCATGCCCTGGGCGGCGCGATGGGCGAGGTAGTACTCGACGAGGTCAGGCCGCACGATTGGCAGGGCCGCGGCTCGGGCCCGGCGCATCAGACGCCCGTCCTGTCGGCATCGATGGCGGCGCTGGCCTGCAGGTACTGCTCGGCGAGCCAGCTGTTGGCCAAGTGGATGTAGATCCGGGTCGATTCGATGGAGCGGTGTCCGGCCTGGGCCTGCACCGCTTCCAGGGCCATGCCCGCCTCCCGCAGCCGGGTCAGGCAGGTGTGGCGAAGCTGATGGCAGGTCAGCCGTGGCAGTCCTGTCCGTCTCCGGACGCCCTCGAGGATCTCGTCCAGGCCTGCGGCGGACAGCGGCTTGCCGCGGGTCGGGCCGCGCAGGACCACGAACAGCCGGTCGTGATCGACCGGGGGACGCTCACGGTCCAGGTAGTCGCCGACCGCTGTGAAGAACTGCGCGGAGATCGGTATCAGACGCTGGTGACCGCCCTTACCCTCGCTGATGAAGACCCGGCGCTCGCCCGGCGAGAGGTCGCCCAGCTGCAGACCGAGCACCTCGCAGCGGCGCAGGCCACCGAGGAGCATCGCCAGGACCATGGCCCTATCCCGCGCGGTATTCAGCGCACCCAGCACCGCCTCGACCTCGCCGGGGCCAAGAACGCGGGGCAGAGTGCGCGGCGTGCGCAGCAACGGTGCCCCGCGATTGCCGCTCCGCCTGCGGTTGGCCAGCCCGACCGGCACCGGATTGCGTTGAACGGTCACGTCGTCGCGGGTCATGAGGTAGCCGAACAGCCCCGAGATGCTGGCGAGTCGACGCTTGATGGTCCGCGCCGACAGCCCCGCCTCACCGTCCTCGAGCCGGATGACCTTCGGCCCGCGGCGCGGTGCCTTCTGCGCGGTGATGAACGCGAAGATGTCCGCCGTGACGACATCGGTCGGCTCTTTGGGCACCGCCGAGAAGAAGACCTTCAGGTCGTAGGCGGTGGCCAGCAGGGTGTTGGGCCGACAGCGGGCTGCGACGAACTCCAGGTAGTCGTCGACCAGCGCATGCCCCAGCGAGGCCGCGGGGTTGCCCGCAGCATCGACGCGTCGTACCAACTTCGGCTGCCAGGCCATCCGCGCTCCTCGACGGGAGCGACCATCCTGACCGGAAACACGAGATCGCGGAAGAGTTGTCACCCACATAACCGCCGAAGTGTGCGAACGCCTGACGGTGGCAGTCGAAGAACGTCGCCAGGTCCTGGCTGGTGGTGAAGCAGCAGAACGGATCGCGGGAGTAGGACAGGACCATGTGGAAGGAGTAGACCTTCGGGATTCCGAGATGAGCGAGGATCCCGCCTTCGTCGCCCCAGTCGACCTGGGCCTGGGCGCCCGGAACGACCTCGAACCTGCGGTGCAGACCAGCCAGTTCACCAGGAGCAATACCCAGCTCCTCGGCGATACGGGGCCGTGCTTCCTGGAGGTAGAGCTTCACCCGCTGGTAGTTGCCGGTGAACCCGTACTCGGCGACCAACCGCTCGTGGACCACCGCGCCCTTGATCAGGATCTCGGACCGCAGCATCGCGTCGATCAGACCAACCTTCTTCGAGCCTGTCCACTCGGCGCTCGGCGCGGCGGCGAGATCGGAGCCTGCGCGTGCCCGGTGACCTGCGAGCCCGTCACGGCTCCGGGCGGCGTGGTGCGCGGGCGAGGCGGGCGACGGCCCTGCGGATCAGGGTCGGCTTGCACCACACGTCGCTGAAGAACAGGACCAGTCCGGGTAGGAGGAGGAACGGGCTGCCGACGTTGTTCTGCGGATGGGCCCAGGCCATGACGCCGGTGCCGGTCATCAGGAAGCCGGCGGCGCGGCCGATGCCGAGCAGACAGCCTTCCGCTGTGGTGGCCGCGGTCACGTCGTCGGGGTGGATGCGGGCCTTGCCCGACCTGAGCAGGTCCACGGCCTGCTCCTCGGTCCACCCCGGCAGACCCGCCCGCAGTTCGATCTTCGGTACACCGCTGTGCCCCGAGGAGGGAGCCGTACTGGCTGCGCTGCGCGGTGCCGAGCCGGAACTGTTCGATCGGCGCTGGTCCTCGGCCGCCGGGGCGGGGTCGGAGGCGGGTTCCTCCGCGACCAGGGCGACGGGATTCACCGGCGCGGGCGCGAGGGGCGGGCGCAGGTCCATCCGCCACTGCCGTCCACTGGCCACGTCAGTGGCGACGGCCAAGACCTCACCGGCATAGTCCACCTCGAGGGCGACCTCGATCCGCGCGGGCCCCGAAGCCGGCACGCGCAGCCCGTCCAGGAGGAGAGTGCCGAGGCGCTGCCGGGGGGAGGTCGAGGAGCTGCCGGCCTCATGGATGGTGACCGCGACGGGCCGTGATCCGTCCTGCCGGAGCGGTTCGGCGGTCACGAAGGTGTTGGAGCCGCGGGTGGGCCGCAGCGCGTCATGTTCGATCAGCCACACCGCCTCACCGCCCTGGACTTCGACGCCGACCCGTCCGAACACCGAGTCCACCAGCACCAGATCGCGGCGCGCACCGGTGATGATGCCCGCCTGCAGGGCAGCGCCCGCGGCGGCCTCGTGCCCGTCCAGCACCCTCAGCGGTCGGCCGCGGAACACCTGGCGCACGGCGTCCTGGACGGCGGGCATGCGTGCCGCGCCACCCGCCAGCAGCACCAGATTCACTTCGGGCGCGGTGACGTCCAGGTCGGTGGCCAGCTCGCGCAGCAGGGCGGTGGCACGCTGCCGTAGCGGTGCGGTGAGCTCCTCGAACCGTGCCCGGGTCAGCGTCTCTTCGAGGTGGACGGGGCCGTCGGGACCAGTGGCCAGGTACGGCAGGTGCACGCTCGTGGCCGAGGACGCCGACAGCGCCGACCTCGCCCGCTCCGCGGCTTCCCGCAGCCGCTGCACCGCCGCCGCGTCGCCGCCGCCCACGTCCACACCCCACCGCTGGCGACACCCTTCGGCGAGATTATCGGCCACGGCCTGGTCCCAGTCGTCACCGCCCAACCGCGCATCACCCCGCACCCTGCGTATGAACACGCCGTCCCGGTCCAAGTCCACCGCCGTCGCGTCGAAACCGCCCGCGCCGAGCCGCACGACCACACCGTCCCGACTCTCACCCTCCACGAGCCGCTCCGCCGCGTAGGCCAGGGCAATGCAGGAGCTCTCGTGGACCAACCGCAGCACCTCCAGCCCAGCCAGCTCCGCGGCCTCCCGCAAGGCCCTTCGCTGCGCCGGACCGAACCCCACGGGAACGGTGAGGACCGCGCCGCTCACCGCCTCGCCGGCGAACGCCTCCGCGTCCTGCTTGAGCTTGCGCAACAGCACCGCGGCGATCTGCGGCGCACTGTAGAACCGGCCGTCGACCTGCGCCCGCCAGTCAGTACCCAAACGGCGTTTGACGGCGCGAAAGGTGCGGTGGGGGTTGGCGGCGGCCTGCCGCAGAGCCGCTTCGCCGACGAGCACGCCGCCGCCGTCCGTGAACGCGACGACGGACGCCGTGGCGGTCGAGCCCTCGGCGCCCCTCACCGGGACGGGCCTGCCCTCGCTCAACACGCACACCGCAGACCAGGCCGTACCGAAGTCGATCCCCACCACACCGGCCACCGCTGCCCCCAGCCCCACGCACCGCCACCGTTCCCGGCCCAGCTGAACAAGACGATAGGCCAGCCTACGCACCGCCGGGCAGAGGACCCCTCAGTGGCTGTTGCCTTTCCGGGGGCGAGGGCTGTGTTTCCGCTGTTCAGGCATAGGGTCGCTGGCCTCGGGGAGCGATGACGTGTTGAGTCGCCGCTCGTGTGGAGGTCGGGATGCCGTCGGTTGTGGGGCTGCTGGAACAGCGTGAGCTGAGTGCTCGCCGTCGTGTGGACGACCTGCGAGCGGAGGCCGACCGTATCCAGGCCGAGCTGGTGGTGGCCGAGCGGGAGTGGAACGAGTGGGTCGTCGCCCGTTCGCGTGTCGACGAGGTGCTGTCCCCGGGCGGAGGCGACGGTGCCGGCCCGGATGCCGCCGAGGGGCCGTCGGATCGCGGTGAACCGTCGGCTCGGCCTGCATCTTCGGGGGCGGCGAAGCCGAAGTCCGTGGTGCCCGTGTGGCGTGCGGGGCTGGCCTGGTCGGCACTGTCGGTGGACTACCAGCGCATCCTGCAGGTGCTCGCGGACCGGAACCGTCTCGGCCAGGGGCCGCTGACGTGCCAGGAGATGGCCGCCTGCTTCGGCCTGGACCCGGTGCCCGGGAAGATCGAGGCCCTGCGGTCGAAGGCGAAGCGGCTGACAGCACGGGGCTGGCTTGCCGAGCCGGCACCGGGCCGGTTCACGCTCGCGAAGGCCGTGGCCGGGCAAGGCGCCGGGTCATGAGCATCGTCGCCGACCAGTAGACCATCGCCTCCGCGCTGGTGGTGGAGCGTTCGAAGTCCCGCACGAGGCGACGGCTTCGCATCAGGTGGACGAAGAACCGCTCCACGATCCACCGCTTGGGCAGCACCACGAAGCCGCGCATGTCGTCAGTGCGTTTGACGATGGCAAGGACCAGGGCGAGGGCGGCCAGGCAGTACTCGACGAGGCTGCCGGTGTAGCCGCCGTCGGCCCAGACCAGCGCCAGCAGATGGTGCGCGGCGGTCACCTGGGCGAGCAGGACGTGGGCGGCGGTGCGGTCGCCGATGTCCGCGGCGGTGACCATCACCCCCAGCAGCAGACCGAGCGTGTCGACCACGACGTGGCGCTTGCGGCCGTTGATCAGCTTGCCGCCGTCGAAGCCACGGCTGTCGGCGCCGACAACGGCGTCCGCCTTGACGGACTGGGAGTCGATCACGCCCGCGCTCGGCTCCGGATCCCGCCCCGCCCTCTCCCGGACCCTTCCACGCAGCCGGTCGTGGAACTCCTTCACCAGACCGTGGTCGCGCCAGCGGCGGAAGAACGCGTAGACCCGGTCCCACGGCGGGAAGTCGGCCGGCATCGCCCGCCACTTCGTTCCGTTGTCGACGAGGTAGCGGATCGCGTCCAGCATCGTCCGGTGGCAGTAGGCCTCCGGCTGACCGCCCCGGCCTCGCAGCCAGCCCGGCACCGGCAGCAGCGGCCGCACCACCACCCACTCCGCGTCCGACATGTCCGTCGGATAGCGGCGCTCGCGGGCCCCGTGGTCGGCGGCATTCCCGAACCTGTGAGCGAGGCAGTCACACGCGAGAGTGACCGACGTAGACCCCGCCTCCGCGATGGCGTAGAACTGCGACAACAGGGCCTCCTGGACCGCTCTTTGGCGTAGACACCCTTCGAGCTACCAAGAGGCCCTGCTTCCATACCGACACCGACCACGATCACCCGATCGAGACAAGTCGGGAGTGACGTGGTCACGGGATCGCTGATCCCGGCCGCCTGGCCTCTCGGGCATAAAATTGTCGAGCGTCGCCGAGCTGCCCAAGGCTAGGTTGGCGCGGTGCATCCGATCCGTTTCGAGGCCGCCACGACAGGCGGCGTCCATCTCTTCCACTACCTCCCCGGCAATGACCTGGCGGTAACCCGGCACTGGCCTGGCCTGCGACAGGAATGGCCTCAGGAGAGGACGCCGTACACCGAGTGGGCCGTGAACAACAACAACATGGAGGAAATCGCCGTCTATGTGGGCCTGGTGTGGCGTCTGACGGCTGGCCTGGACCGCTATGTGATCCCGACGTACTACTGCGACGACGCCGAGCGTTTTCTGAAGCAAACGCCGATGCCGGTGAGCTGGGAGTACGAGATCGACGCCAAAGCGCCGACCACCACCACACGGGACAAGGGCTTCGTACCTGGTCGTACCGCAAAGCCCCTTCGGGCAGAGCCGACCGCCGCAGAGTTGGACAACGCCGGTCGTGCGGGCTTGTTCCGGTTGTCCACGCCTCGCGACCTGGTATCCGCGCTCCACGCGGTGCTCTTCGACGCCTCGTCGGAGACCACGGTGTTCGCAGTCGCCCCCGGACCGGAGCGTCTCCAGCGTCTGGTGAGCACGTTGAGCGGCCCAACTTCCCCTACTCTGGCGGACGTCCTCGAGGGCGAAGGGGTATTCGTGGACCTGACGATCGGTTCGGATTTCGACTACTACGACTCGGTCATGGTGGCGTCGCGCACCGATCTGCGGCACCGGGTCGATGACCTGGCTGCCGACTATGCGCGCAGGATCTCGGCATATGAACTGCGCCTGGACGAACTCGCGAGTGTTCCGGACTTCCTCCGGGCAATGCCGGAGCTCGCCGGTGTGGTCTTGGACGCTCCCTGAGCCCGCGGTCACTCGATCAAGACCCCAGTTCGACCGGCAGGCCGCTCGATCGGTACGACAACAGCCACTCACCGGTGGCGAGGAACTCTTGCTCCGCCATGTCGAATGAGTCCCAAGCGGCTCCCATCGCCAGGAAGAACTGCGTCATGCCCGAATGCCCGCGCCAGGTGCCTCCATAGGGCAGGGAATCAGCTTGATGCAGCACCACATCCGGTGCGAAGAAGGGGGCGAGCAGGTCGAATGAAGCCTCGTCAGGGCCTCCGGCTGCAAAGTACTGCGCCTCGGCCGCATACATGCCGGTGAGGACCGTAATCGAGTCCGTAGTGGATGACATCGCCATGCCGCCAGTGTGATCAGCAGGGACAGACCACGCTGGCGGCAATCAGACATCGATATCCCTGCACAGCGCCAGCACTTCCCCTGTGATGTGTCCGGCGCCTGCGTGAGCGGCCGGACCAGCCGACGCGGTACCCCCAGAAGGTCGTTGACGGGCTCTCAGTGGCGGTGATCGATCCGCTGCTGCCGGGGCGGGCTTGCACGGACGGACACGCCGGGCGGTGATCTTCGCGGAGACCTCAAGTCCTCAGGCGGTTGCGTAGCCGGACAGGGCGGGCTCCAGGACGTCGAAGGCCCGGGCGGCCTCGGCGGTGACGGTACGGGCGATCCGGTCGTTGGGGTGTCCGGCGAGGGTGAGTTCCTGAATGCGGTGGAACAGCACGCGGTGGACGGCGCCGAGCAGCGCGGCCGCGGCGCGGACGGTGATGTCGTCGGCCTGGGCGCCGGTGGCGTCGGCGAGAGCCCGGGCGAGGCGGTGCTCGCGCTGGTCGTGCAGGCCCCGCAGACAGGTGCTCAGGGTGGGGCTGTCGCTGATCATGCGGGCGAACTCCGGGCCGGAGAACCCGGCGACCGGGTCCTGGGCGGCGACGGCGTCGGCGAACGCGCGGCGCAGCGCGGCCAGCGCGGATTCCCCCGGGTGCCGGTCGGCGACGGCCTCGGCCAGGGAGGCAGCGAACGCCTCCTGGTGGTCCAGGACCAGGTCCTCCTTGCGGGCGAAGTAGTTGGTGACGGTCTTCTTGGCGACGCGGGCGGCGGCGGCGATCTCGGCGATGGTCGTCTGCTCGAAGCCCTGGGCGATGAACAGCCTGGTCGCGTGGTCGGAGATGAGCTGCCGGGTCTCCTGCTTCTTCGTCTCGCGCAGCCCTGCGGCGACGGGTGTCTGAGTAGCCATGGGGAAATCTTACCCTCGTCGCAGTTTTATGTTGACACCCCCTCGGGGGTCGGCTAACTTACTACCGACGAAAGTTTGCGCCAGTGGAACGTTTACGCGGGACGAAGCTCCCATGCGCGAGCGCCGAACTGCGCCGTCCGTTGGACCGCGGCGTCCGCGGCGGACAGCCCCCAGGACCCGTCCACGTCGTCACCTCGCCGCGGCCACCGACCCGTCCCACCTGCCGAAGGAGATCCCGTGCAGTTCACCGCTTCCACCGTCTCGCTGACCGTCGACGACGTCGCCGCCTCCCGGGAGTTCTTCACCACCCACCTCGGGTACACCGTGCAGCACGCCGCTGACGGCTTCGCGTCCCTGTCGCGCGAGGACGCGGTCGACGTCGTCCTGCTCGCCCGCGGCATCGAAGTGCTGCCGCCCGAGCAGCGCGACCAGCGCGCCGCCGGTCTGATCCTGGCCTTCACCGTCGCCTCCGGACTGCAGGAGCAGGAACGGCTGCTGCGCGACGCCGGCGCCCGGATCACCATGCCGTTGCGCCAGGAGCCGTGGGGCGAGCGCCTGTTCCAGGTCACCGACCCCAACGGTGTGATCGTCCAGTTCGTCGAATGGGCCGCCGACGCCGGGCAGTGACCCCGACTTGGAGGAATCCGAGCTTGCGGCCCGACCCCCGCGACGTTCACCCGCCGGCCGCCCGCGACCGCGCTCCGCTCCGGCGAACCGCCGCTCACCCCGCCCACCGCCACCACGGGCGCGCGCACCCACCACGACGACCACCCCAGCGAACGGGAACCGTGACCATGCCGACCCTCCGCACCGCCGTCCTCCTCGGGGCGACCGTCACCACCGGGCTCAGCGCCGGACTCTTCTACTCCTACGCCTGCTCGGTGATGCCGGGCCTGGCCCGCGCCGACGACCGGACCTTCGTCGAGGCGATGCAGCGGATCAACGTGGCCATCCTCAACGGCTGGTTCATGCTCTCCTTCCTGGGCGCCCTCGTCCTGATCGGAGCCGCCGGCCTCGTGGAACTGAAGACCGGCGGCAGCCGCACCGTGCTGCTGTGGATCGGCGCGGCCGCCGCCTTCCAGCTGGCCGTACTCGTGATCACCGGCGTGGCCAACGTGCCGCTCAACGACCGCCTGGCGGCCGCGGGTCCGCCGGGCGGCGGCACCGACCTCGCCGCCGCCCGGGCCGCCTTCGAAACCACGTGGGTGCACTGGAACCTGGCCCGCGCCCTGGCCTCCACCGCGGCCCTGACCTGCATCTCGTGGGCCCTGCGGCTCTCCGCCCGGACTCCCGCCCCGGTGTGAGGGCGGTGATCGTCCAGTTCCTCGGACGGGCCACCCCGCCCTGGCCCCGCGACAACTGACAGCCCCCATCCCGGCGAAGCGGCTGCCGAGCACCGCCGACCCCCAACCCGCAGCCACGGTCTCCGCGCGGAGGCCGAGGAGGAGGAGTATCCATGAAGTTCGCACTGGTCATCTTCGAGACGTCGGAGTCGCGCCGCAGGATCCAAGCCGACCGGGACGCCTACCGCACGGCGTACGAGACCTGGATCGGCCGCGTCGCGGCCGTCGGCAAACTCGTCGGCGGTGAAGCCTTCGACACCGAACGCGCGCTTCCGGTGACCGTGCGCAAGGCGCCGGACGGTTCGCCCCGGGTGACCGAGGGGCCGGCACGAATTGGCGAGGAGACCCTCGGAGGCTGGTTCGTCCTCGAGACGGCCGACCGGGAGGAAGCTGTCGAACTGGCCAAGGGGCTGCCCACCCCGGAAACGATCGAGATCCGCCCGATCCTCGAATCCGCCTGAGGAAGTGGGCCGCCTCCGCGCCCGGCCCCGGCACAGCCGGGACAACGACCCGGGCCGAAATCCGTCCCGCTGGCCTCGCGCCGGTCCCGGCCTCCCCGGCCTCCCCGGCCTCCCCGGCCTCCCCGGCCTCCCCGGCCTCCCCGGCCTCCCCGGCCTCCCCGGCCTCCCCGGCCGAGCAGCCGGCGGAGGCCTTCGAGGCGCTGCGCCGCGTCGCCTGCACGATCCCGACAGTGCGGTTCGGCGACCCGGACCGCCTCGGCGACCTGGACTTGGCGGTCGGTGAGGGCTGGCTGCTGGCCTCCTGGGACGACCCGCAGGCCGAGGACGTCCACCTGCTGCTCTACCGGGGCCGGCCGATCGGCTGGACCGCGCCGCTGCCGGACGGACCGTGGAGGGCAGGCCGGGCACGTCGCCGCCCAGCACCGGGGCGGGCGACGTGCCCGGCCTGGTCCTGACCGATCCCGCCAGCGGGGCCAGTACCCACCGCTCCGTCGGCCAGGCCCTGGACCTCGTGCACCGTGCGCACCTCGACCGGCAGCGCCCCGACCACGCGATGCCCGACGTGCAGCGCCTGTCCCTCAATCGCCCGACCGGCTGGAGCGCACCCTCCCCCTGCGGCCTGGGCGAACCGGTGGCGGCGGGCGCCCGGATCCGGGACACCGCCCGGGCGACGGCCGGCTGCCCACCATCAGCGCCCCGATCAGCCCGACGACAACCACGACCAGGTCGACGTCGTCGTCCCGGCCGAGCCGTCCCGGCCGGGACGGACCGCGTTCCGGCGCGGTGCCGCCAACGGGTGTCGTCGATGGTCCACGACCTGCCTGCGCGCAGCCGCGTTCTGGCGCCGCGCGTACCCCGGTGCCGCGCGGCAGGCAGATCACCGGCCGATCGCTCAGATCGGCCAGCGGCACGCTCGTAAGGTCTGCGCGGTCGAGAAGCGGATCGCCAGGTGCGATAGCAGCGACCAGCGGAACATCGATCGCCGTCTGGCCACTCCGGGTGGGGTGCCTCCGTTGTGAGCCCGAGAACGGCGATATCGAGCTCGCCGGCCAGGACCGCGGCCTGCATCCGCTCCGTGGTGTCCTCGGTGAGTGCCACCTCCACTGAGGGGCGGGCGTCGTGGAAGTCGGCGAGGAAGGCGCCGATGGCGAAGGCGTGGCCGGTGGCGCCGGAGGCCAGCCCGAGCGTGACCCGTCCGCGCAGGAGGCCCGTGTCCGCATCCACCGCCTGCTGCACACGTCCGCCGTGGCCAGTGCGGCACGGGCGTACAGCAGGACCGCCCGGCCCATCTCGGTCGGTGCCACCGACCGGCCGGAACGGTCGAGCAGACTATGCCCCAACTCCTACTCCAAATAGCGAATTTGGGCACCGAGGCCGGGTGGCTGCGCGAGATGCAGCCAGGCTGCGGCCCGGTAAGCGGCCTCCTCGACGACGGTGAGGGAACAGCGCCACCGACGAAGCTCTATAACTGGCGGTTCTAGGTCTCAGGAGAACTGTCTATTGGAGATATCGCTCCCCTGGCCGCAGTCTTGATCACATGGAGAACGCGCCAACACGCACGCAATCGGAGGCCGAGGTCAGGGCAGCGATCGCGGCGGAACGCCGAGAACTGGCAGACTTGTTCGACAGTCTGTCGGCCGATCAGTGGAACGAGCCGGGTCTCTGCACGGAGTGGCGGGTTCGCGAGGCCGCGGCTCACAGGTCGACGGGCGTCCGGCTGTCCCTGCCTGCCGCGCTCGCCGAACTGGCCGAGGCGGGCGGGAATCTCCACCGAATGACCGACCGGATCGCACGTGGGGACGCGACCGCCCATTCCACCACCGCACTCGTCGCTTTCCCGCGGGACAACGCCCACCACCCCTGGACACCACCGATCGGCGGGCTCCCGGCGGCGCTCGGTCACGACGTGGTGCACGGCCTGGACATCACTGTCCCGCTCGGCCGCGACCGGCTCGTCCCCGAGGACCGGATCCGCATTCTGCTCGACGGGGTCCGGTCTGGCAGCCTGAGGTTCTTCGGCGTGGACCTCGACGGTGTCCGGCTGTGCGCCGATGCCCTTGACTGGTCGTACGGCTCCGGCTCGCCGGTGTACGGCAGAGCCCAGGTCCTCCTGCTGCCGGCCTTCGGTCGCAGGCTTCCGGACGGCGTGTTCCGAGGCGAACCGAGCAACCGTTTCACCCGAGCTGCCAAGGGGGCATGAACCATGCGCATCCGGTTCCTTCTGGGAGTGGCCCTCCTGTCCGCCGGCCTGCTCGCCGGAGCCTTCGGCTACGGCGCCGCCAACCTCGTCCCGACCTTCAACGCCGTGCCGATCGACATGAGACTCCACTTCCACACCGAGCTGATGAAGATGAACGGCATCACCATGCAGGGAGCGATGGCGGTCTCGGCCCTCAGCTCCCTCGCCCTGGCTGCCCTGGCACGGAGCCGCGCCCGGAATCTCGCAGGCACGGCAGGGGCCCTGATTGTCACGTCCTTCCTGATCACCCGGTTCGGGAACGTCCCGATCAACGGCCGCATCAAGGAGTGGGCCGCCACCGCGCCGCCCGCCGACCACGCGGAAATCCTGCGCCGGTGGGAACTGTTCAACGATGCCCGCACCTTGACCGCAGTCGCGGCGTTCGCAGTCCTGATCTCCCTATCGATGACACAGCGCCGTGTCGACAGTGCTCCCGTGATGGATTCCGGGGGATCACGCCCGGAGTCATGACCGCTCGGCGTCGGCAGCTGGCGGCTGCCGGAGGGCCGGTTCCCGGAGTCCGTCGAGGAGACCCGGCAGTTGGGCTTGACGCCCCGCAGTCGTCGGCCGGCCGTGCCGTCGGCCAGCTCACCCCCGGCGCATGGGAGCCGACGGGTGGCGTCCACACCGACGGACTCCACTCCAGGCTGGCCGGCCGCCGAGTCCGGCGATCCCGCACGGTCGATCCCCCACCACGGCGCGGCGGTGACCTCCAGCTCACCTTCGCCAGCAGGAGGCCGAGCAGCCGCCGACGGTTCTCCTCCTGCGGGCCCTGCGGCCACAGCTCGGGATCGAGTACGGCCTCGGCTCCCGGCGTCACCAAGGCCGCAGAGAGCTGATCGGCACTCACCGGACACTCGCTCCGGATGCTCGCCCGGCCCAGCCTCCCCGGTCGGCGGCGCCAGCGCACGGACCCACGCCCGAGATGCCGCCTGTTCGAGTCCTGGCCCCGACGAACGCTTCGCGCACCCTCAGAAACTCGTACTTACTGCCGCACTCGTCACCGTTGTCGCTGTCCTGATCGCGCTCCTTCCGTGGAAAGTCCGTCCGGCGCATCGTGGTCGAGGGCGGTCAGGACCGCTCTGATCAGTGGGTTCGTGTCATTTTTACGCCAGGCGACGGCGACTCGTGTACGGACGGTGTCGGGAGAGATCCTGCGGAAGGCAACGCCCTTGAGACGGATACGGCGGATGCTTTCCGGGGCCAGTGAAACGCCCAGGCCGGTTTCCACCAAGGCGCACACGGTCTGCCATTCCACAGCGTGTTGGGTTACGTGAGGGGTGAAGCCTGCGGCGGTGCAGAGATCGGTGATCTGGTCGTACAGCGGCGGCCCGACGGCGCGGGGCAGCAGCACGAAGGGGCAGTCCGCCATCTCTTCGACGGGGACGGTTCGTCGTGCCGCGAGCGGATGTGAGGCGGGCAGGACGGCCACGAACGCTTCGGTCAGCACGGTCTCGAAGTCGAGCTCCGCGTCATGGGGAGGTGGTTCACGCAGCAGGCCGATGTCGATCGTCCTGTCGCGCAGGGCGGCCAGTTGCGGCGTGGTGGTCATCTCGGCGATGTCCAGATCCACCGCGGGGAACCGTTGCCGGAAGTTTCGCAGCAGGCTGGGCAGGACGGTCAGAGCGAGGGAGGCGGCGAAGCCGATCCGCAGGCGGCCCGCCCTGCCGCTGCCGACTTCTCGGGCTGCTGTCAGAGCCGCTGCGAGGTGACTGAGGGCGTGTCGGGCGGCGGGAAGGAGTTCTCGCCCGGCCGGGGTGAGGTCGATGCGTCCGGGTTCGCGGTTGAACAGCGCGTACCCGACCTTGTCCTCCAGGCGGCGGATCTGCTGGCTCAAGGGCGGCTGGGCGATGCCCAGTCGGGCGGCTGCGTGGCCGAAGTGGAGTTCCTCGGCGAGCACGACGAAGGCGTGCAGCTGCGGCAGGGGGAGTTCGGGACGATCCATATTCTCAGAGATATCACCTGGTACATAAAGACGTATTAGACGTATCGTTGCCGGCCGCATAGCGTTCAGCACATGACAGAGCGACGCCCCATCCTCAGCGGCTCGACGTTCGAGGAACAGATCGGCTACGCCCGCGCGATGATCGATGGTGACTGGGTCCACGTGTCCGGGACGACCGGATTCGACTACCCCACCATGACGATCTCCGACGACGTGGTGGAGCAGGCCGAGCAGTGCCTGCGCAACATCGAGGCTGCCCTGAACGAGGCGGACTGCACCTTCGCCGACGTCGTGCGGGTGCGCTACATGCTGCCCGACCGTACCGACTTCGAACTCTGCTGGCCGGCCCTGCGCCGCGCGTTCGGCGACGTTCGACCAGCCGCCACCATGCTCGAGTGCGGCCTCGCCGACCCCCGCATGAAGATCGAGATCGAGGTGTACGCCAGCCGCATCACCGCGTAGTCAGATTTCGGACGCAGGCAGGCACTCCCAACCGAGGGCGGCCGGTCTGACACATGCTGACCGGGTTGCCGCCCACGCCTGCCCCACCCTCTGGAGGGAACCGTCCCGGGGCTGGATTTGTCCACTGCTGCCGTGCCCCTCCGCCTCGAAAGCGCCCTTCCACCTGATCCGAGCTACGACGACGTAGTCAGCGCTTGCACACCGGGCCCACCGCCCACCGGTAACGCGCAAGCTGCCACCGCGGTACGAGTCACCGGCCTTCCCGGCCGCCCCGCTCGCCCCGCTCCCCGCCGCAGCCTCCCCGACGCGTCGCACCACCTTCCCCAAGACGGCTGCGGCCGTCCTTCCCGACGCGGCCGGCCTCATGCCGTTCGCCGGCCACGCCTTGGCGAACACCGTCGGAACCTGACCTTTCGGGGGCGATTCCGCCTCCTCACCGCGACGGCCCCCGTCCGGAACCACGCATCGTGTCCGAGGAAATCGCAGCGCCGCCTGCCCAGGGCGCCCCCTTTTGGCCCCCGGGGACCTCGCAGGCCCTGAAGGCATTCACGCCGCCACGCCCGCTTACTCACCCATCGCCAATCCACCACTCTCAAGGGGGGATCCACCATGACCAGCCTCCGCCGAAGGCCGGCCCTCGCCGCAGCCACACTCCTGCTCGCCCTCGCCGTCCCGACCGGCGCCGGCGCGGGACAGGCTTCCGCCGCATCGGTGGCCACGTGGGACAAGGTCGCCGAATGCGAAAGCAGCGGCAACTGGTCGATCGTCTCCTCCGGGACGCCCCGCTACTACGGCGGCCTCCAGTTCTCCGCGTCCACGTGGCTCAACTACGGCGGCGGCCAGTACGCGCCCTACGCCAACCAGGCCACGAAACAGCAACAGATCCTCATCGCCGAGAAGGTCCTCGCCGCCCAGGGCCAGAACGCCTGGCCCGTCTGCGGCCCCAAGGCCGCTCTCGGAGCCGACCGGGCGAATCCCTACCCGGACGACCCGGGACCGGTCACCCCTCCGCAGCCGCAGGTCAAGGCACTGACCTGGTATCTGTCGGACAGTGCGGGTTCTTCCGTGGCCACGCGTGCGCCGTTCGGGTTCGGGAACACGCCGATGGTTCCGCTGGCGGGTGACTTCGACGGAGACGGCACGGACACCCAGGCCGCCTATGATCCGACCACTTCCACGTTCTACCTGGCGAACTCGGGCAGCACGGCCCAGTCCACGATCGTGTTCGGCAACCCGGGCAACCGTCCGGTGCTGGGCCGCTGGGACGGCGGCACGTCGCAATTGGGCGTCTACATGCCCGACACCGGCAAGTTCTACCTCCGCCACGCCAACGGCGAAGTGACCTCGTTCGCGTTCGGCAACGGAGGGGACTGGAGGCCCGTCGCCGGTGACTGGGACGGCAACGGAACCGTCACGGTCGGCCTCTACGACCCCGCGACCAGCACGTTCTACCTCCGCAACAGCAACACCGCGGGCTCCGCCGACCAGACCATCACCTTCGGCAACCCCAACAGCATCCCGGTCACCGGCGACTGGGACCGCACCGGGCACACCAACGTCGGCGTCTACATGCCCGACAACCACACCTTCTACCTGCGCCACGACGACGGCACCGTGACCGCCACCCCCTACGGCGACGCCGGCGACACCCCCATCACCGGCGACTGGAACGGCGACGGCTACACCACCCAAGGCATCGTCCAGGCCCGCTGAAGCCACGTCGGTTGCACCTGCCGACGCCGCGGTCAGTCATGCCTACGTGCCACACCCCACGACGGCATCCTCCCGTCCCACCTCTTTCCCTTTGAAGAGCTTCCACGGCCAGGAGCCGACCATCCAAGGAGCATCTTTGTCCCGCAAGACCAGCAAGCTCACCCGACTCGCCCTCGCGGCCGCCCTCACCGCCGGCTCCGTGTTCGGCTCCGCGGCCCTCGCCTCCAGCGCCCACGCAGTGGGCTCGTCCTCGGTCGGCGGTGACATATCGCGCTCCGAGATCATCGCCCGGGCCCAGTCCTGGATCGACGAACAGGTCCCCTACAGTCAGGCCTCCTACAAGACCGACAGCAACGGCACTTACCGGCAGGACTGCTCTGGCCTGGTGTCCATGGCCTGGCACATCGACGTCTCCGGGACCAACTACGGCTTCACCACCGGGACCCTGCCCCGCTACGCCACCCAGTTGGGCAGCCTGGACGACCTGCGTCCCGGCGACGCGATCGACAACATCAGCCAGCACGTGGTGCTGTTCACCGGCTGGGCCGATGCCGGGCACACCCGGGCGAACATCATCGAGGAGTCGCGGCCCGGGACGCTGGCACACGCCACCACGTATGCGCGCTCCTACCTGGTCTCGGGCGGCTACTATCCCTACCGCTACAACCACACCGTCGAGAACAACCCCGGCACCCCGCCGGCTCCCACCCAGAAGGTTATGACCTGGTATCTGTCGGACAGTGCGGGTTCTTCCGTGGCCACGCGTGCGCCGTTCGGGTTCGGGAACACGCCGATGGTTCCGCTGGCGGGTGACTTCGACGGAGACGGCACGGACACCCAGGCCGCCTATGATCCGACCACTTCCACGTTCTACCTGGCGAACTCGGGCAGCACGGCCCAGTCCACGATCGTGTTCGGCAACCCGGGCAACCGTCCGGTGCTGGGCCGCTGGGACGGCGGTACGTCGCAGCTGGGCGTCTACATGCCCGACACCGGCAAGTTCTACCTCCGCCACGCCAACGGCGAAGTGACCTCGTTCGCGTTCGGCAACGGAGGGGACTGGAGGCCCGTCGCCGGTGACTGGGACGGCAACGGAACCGTCACGGTCGGCCTCTACGACCCCGCGACCAGCACGTTCTACCTCCGCAACAGCAACACCGCGGGCTCCGCCGACCAGACCATCACCTTCGGCAACCCCAACAGCATCCCGGTCACCGGCGACTGGGACCGCACCGGGCACACCAACATCGGCGTCTACATGCCCGACAACCACACCTTCTACCTGCGCCACGACGACGGCACCGTGACCGCCACCCCCTACGGCGACGCCGGCGACACCCCCATCACCGGCGACTGGAACGGCGACGGCTACACCACCCAAGGCGTCATCCACAGCTGACGAGCCAGGCGATCCAACGGCCCGCGCCCCGGCCCCGCCAACCTCGGCCGCTTATGAGGCTGTGGGAAGGCGTCAGCCGGGGTTGCGGCCGGATACGTCCTGGCCCCCGCCCCCGGCGAGTGCTGCGTGCAACTGCGTCCGGCCCGAGCCGCGGAGCCGACGGACCCGCACTGACCCGCGGCCCTGGTGAAGGGCCGGGTCGCCCTCGGCGCCCTGACGGTGGCCCGGTGGAGCCCCGGGCCGAGTCCGCCGGTCACCTCGATGTGGCAGTGGCCGGATTCAGGAGTGCGCATCAAGAGGTCGACGTCCGCGAGCACGGCGCTCACCGCCGCTCCGGTGCGGCCGAGTCGTTCTCCCAGGGAACCGCGGCGCACGGGGGCGCAGCCACCATGATCGGCGGCCGGCCGCGTGCCCGGGGCGGATTGGGCTCGTTGGGCATCGGGTGACGAGACCTGTACCCGCCAATGTCGTCGGCCCACGGCATCGGGTTGCCCCGGTTCTGCACTTTCCCGAGCTGCCGATCTACACGGCGCTGGCCGCCACTTGGCGGGCGCAGGGACGATCCGTGCCAGGCCAGCCGGACCCGGTGTGGGATGCTCTGGTCGCCCGGCCCAGGCGCGAGACCGTGCGGGGACGGGATCGGTCGGCCGATGCCCGTTCCTAGGCGCTGGCGACTGGAGGCGGCCCGGTGTCAGGGAGCGCGTCCGTACATCTGCCGCTTCAACATCTTAAGAGTTACGTGGAAATCTGTCCGGGGTGATCATGTCTCCTCGGTGCAACCACGGACTTGGGAGATGGCTTGAGCGGCACGACGGTGCTGACGGAGAAGTGGCCGGTGCTGGGCCGGCACGAGCAGGCAGCAGTGTGGCTGCAGATCTGGACTGATCTCGGTCGGGCGCCGAGAACGATCGACGCCTACGCCCGCGGGCTGGCCGAGTACCTGGGATGTGCGAGCGGGAGGAGGTCGACCCGGTTACCGCGAACCGCGCCCACATCGCCGTATACGTAAGGGAGTTGACGTCACGGCCGCACCATCGGGGTGCGAACGTGGTGGTGATCGACTCTGGGGCCGGGCTGGCCAACGCCACGATCCAGCAGCGCCTGGTGCCGGTCCGCCTGTTCTACGACTTCCTCATGGAGGAGGGTCTGCGCGAGTCGAACCCGGTGGGCCGCGGCCGCTACACCCCTGGCCGCCAGCGGGGCAGGCAGCAACGCGGGCTGGTGCCGCGGCTGACGAAACTGCCGTGGATCCCCGGCGACCAGCAGTGGTTGGAGATCCTGCAGGTCGCGCGGGAGGAGCCGGTCCACAACCGGGTGATGCTGGCCCTGGCCTACGATTCCGCGCTGCGGCGGGAGGAGCTGTGCTCGCTGCGGACCGACGACCTCGATCCGGCCCACCGGACGCTGAGGGTGCGGGCCGAAACGACGAAGAACCGGCTGGAGCGGGTGGTGCCGTACTCGGCGTCGACCGGCGTGCTGATGTCGGCCTACCTCGCCCACCGGGCCACGGTCAGCCGGGCCAGGGGGTCGCTGTTCCTGTCGGAGTCCCGGCGCAACCACGGGCAGCCGCTGACCCTATGGACCTGGTCGAAGGTGGTCCGCCGGATCGCCCTGGCGGCCGGTGTCCCGCGGTTCTCGACCCACACCACCCGGCACCTGTGTCTGACCGATCTGGACCGGATGGGCTGGGAGTTGCACGCGATCGCGACCTTCGCCGGCCACCGCAACACCGATTCCACGCTCCAGTACATCCACCTGTCCGGCCGGGACCTGGCCGACAAGCTGGCCCGCAGCATGGAGCACATCCATGCCTGGCGAATACAGATGCTCACGTCCGCGGACGGCACGACGGCGGAGGTGTCGCGGTGACCGCACCACTGCCGGCCATCGCCGCCGAGGACGGGGCCGGACGCTGGTCCTGGTCGATCTCCCCGCCCCGCGACGAGGCCGCGGTGGCGGTGCGACCTGTCGAGGCCAGGGCCGTGGCCGACCTGGGCGTGCGAAATCTGCGGCGACTTCAGTATCACGACCCGTCCGCGCCGGGCTGGCGCGCCCTGGCGGCCAGGGGTGTAGCGGCCCGGATGGTCCTCGCGTGCCAGCGTCGGTGCGGGCAGCGGGGTGAGCGGCCAGCTGAGGCCAGGCGGCGGGCGCGGCCACGCCCCTGCCCTTCGGACCACCTCTCCTCCGGCGGGGGAGCGTCCGAGGGGGAGCGAGAGGCACGGCTCCCGGCAAAAACCCTCTCGGCCTGGCCCCGGACGGCCTTCGGGTTCGAGGAATCGCAAGCCGGCGCCCCGCCGCGACGTGGGCAGAACCGTCAAACGCGAACCCACGTTTGAGGCCCACCTCGCCGCGCGAGGTTAAAGATCAAGCTTACGGTCTGTGCGATCATCGGCCCATGATCGATCCTGCCACCATTGAACTGCCCCGGTTTCTGGCCGCATGGTTTGGGCCTCCGGCGGCAGACGAAAAACCCCTGCCCGAGAGCTGCGACTGGCTTCCCAGTGCGTTGCGTGAATGGCATGAGCTTGTCTCGAAATGGGATGTAGATCTTTCCTTCGTCACGAGAATGACTCCGCCCGATAACATCAAGGTCTCCGATGGCAAGGCGATCTTTATGTCGGATTGCGGCGGGGAATGGTACTGGAGCTTTGATCCGGCTATGCCGGATCGCGTTTTCAATGCAGAGTTCGACGAGCCATGGGAGTCGAATTCCGAGTCCATGGCAGAGTTCCTGAAGCACCGAACCGTGATGGAGGTGCTCTTCGGAGCGGACACCAGGATGCGGGCATCCCTGGTTCCCGACGAGCTCGTGCAGGGCATCCTCGGCTCTGCGGAAGAAGTGGATTTCGGTGCTTGGCAGTGGCCGGTGCCCGGATATCGGATCTTCATGCGCGGCGATGTCCTCGCACAGATCATTCGGTGTGAAGATGGCCCTGGGTGGGACGTGGACATTGCAGCCCCGAAGGCTGAGGCTCTGTCCGGGCTCAGGGAGATGGCCAACGTGAAGTGGCTTGGGTAGCCTGCTTCGGGACAGAGTGAGGCCGGGCCCGGCTGAGCGGGTCCGGCCTCATTTCCTATTTACTAGTTTCCGACAAAGGGTTTCGATCGTTGGATCACACCGTTGATGTCCTTGTAGATGACGTTTAGCGTATGCCCCGTCGGGAGCATGTCCTCAAGCCACTTGGAACAGGTGCTGCAGACCCTCCGATCCTCAGCCGCCACCGACTCGTCGAAATGAATGAAGAGGGTGGCACTCTTCATCTCCGCATCCTGGTGCATCATCGCCGCGACCTGGGATTCCAGGTGGTGCGCAAACCCCATCTGGGTGCCGGGCGCACGCTGCGCTGCCAGGGGGTGGATGCTCCTGCCGCCCGAGGAGAGCGGACTCGGGAACCATCCGCGCCCTTCGACGTGAAGGGCCCCGGTGGCCTTGCCGGGCTTGGCGAACGCGCTTGCCGCGCGCTCGGCTGCTGCCAGTCCGGCTTCCTCGCAGGCCGGTCCGCCGATGTTGTGAACCAGGACCGCTGTGGCCCCGGCCTCCACGAAGTAGGTGTGGAGGTCGCCGACGGTGAGGTCGTAGGTGGTGGTGTCGGCGTGGTAGAGGCGGACGTCGGTGACCTGGGCGGTGCCGGTCGGCGTCTGGAGGACGTCGCCGGGGCGGAGGTCCTTGGCGTCGACGAAGGCGGCCTGGGTCTGGTCGTAGAAGGGGTGGTGGAAGGTGGTGTGGATGGTCCCACCGTCGACGCTGACGGCCGGGTCGCTGGTGTCACCCGTGGTGTCACCAGCGGTGCTGGTGGTCGAGGCGGCGTAGGCGACCGGGGCGGTCGTGTCGGCCGGCTGGTGGTTGACGCCGATCAGGGTGGCGGCGGCGAGGGAAGCTGCCAGGGCGAGGCCGGCGCGCTGCCAGATCCTCTTGCCCAGCGGGAACTCGGACTGCTTGTCCTGCTTGGCCGGGGTCGCTTCGGTGGTGCGGGTCTGGCTCGTGTGCTCCGTACTGGCCTTGTCGGACCGGGTCGGGGTGACGGTGACGTCGGCGAAGTCGTGGTCGGTGGTGGTGACGATGACGTTCGTGACGGTGTGGGTCTGCGTCGCGCTCTGGCCCGGGACGGCGTTGGCGATCTGGTCGCCGATCTTGATCTGGTCGATCCGCTTCGTGCTGCCGTCGGCCATCAAGACCGGAGTGGCACTGGTGAAGCTGTGGGGCACGGGGAGAGTCGGGCAGCTCCCTGAGGACTCGGACGCGGACCTAGGGCGTGTATTTGGTCGTGATCAATGGGTCCGGGTGAGGTCCTTGATCCAGATCATTGCGCCACGGAGGTGGAGGCCGGCGAGGTAGCTTTCCGGGGTCTTGTCATACCGGGAGGCGATGCCTCGCCAGGCCTTCAGCTTGTTGATCAGGCGCTCGACGGTGTTGTGCTCCTTGTAGAGCTCGGCGTCGTGACTGACGGGGCGGCCGCCCCGGCGGCCCTTCTTCTTTCGGTTTGCGCTCTGGTCCTTCTTCTCCGGGATGACCGCCTTGATGTGGCGTTTGCGCAAGTGGGCGCGGTTGCCGCGGGACGAGTAGGCCTTGTCCCCGGCGACCGCGTCCGGACGGGTGCGGGGACGGCCGACGGGCCCGCGGACCCGGACCTTCCTCAGCACGGGGATGAACTGCGGGCTGTCCGCGGCCTGGCCCTCGGTCAGGATGAACACCAACGGGCGGCACTTCCGGTCGCCGGCGCAATGGACCTTGCTGGTCTGCCCGCCCCTGGAGCGTCCGAGCAGGGCTGCCTTCAGCCGGAGCTTGCGCCGACGCCGGACGCGTCGCCGTTCTTCCCGTTTCGGGACCTGCGGCGTCCCGCCCGTCTTGTTCCTCCGGGCCGCCCCCTTTTGCCTGGCCTTCTCCGCCTCCTCGGCGGCCTTCTCCAGGGCGGCCATGGTGCCGGAGCCGAGGTGCATCCCGGCGGCGTCGTGGTGAGCCCGCACAGTGGTGGAGTCCTCGCTGACCAGGGACAAGTCCACCTCGCCGCGCTTCGCGGCCTCCGCGATCAAGCCCTCCATCAGGGCTTCGAAGACGCCGGCGTCCCTCCACTGCTGGAACCGGTTGGAGACGGTCGACCACGCACCGAACTCCTTCGGCATCTCCCGCCACTGCCCGCCCGTCCGGAATCGCCAGATCACGCCCTCGAACTGCTGCCGCAGCCGCTCCGGGTAGGGGCCGTACTCGCCGATTGGCAAATAAGGCTCAATCAACACCCACTCCGCATCCGTCAGTTGCGCTCGCGTCACGCACCACGGTCTACCGGATCAGGACCCGCCGCGAAGGTAAATCGTGCAGATTGATCACGACCCGATACTCGACCTAGGCGTCGGCCGGCCAGGGCTCGACGGCGCAGGGGCTGTCGCCGCCGTCGGCGACGCAGCCGCAGGGGAGCTCGGCCGGGTTGCCGACGGCGGCGACGTTCGGGCGGCCGCAGGCGGGGCAGACCGCAGGGTGCTTGCGGGCCGGCTACCGGGAGATGCCTTGGCCGGGGCCGTGTGCCGGATGATCGGTGCAAGGCCGCGGCCCGGCGCGTCCAGGAAGGTGGCCACGCCGGTCAGGGGGTCAGGTGCCGAGGGTGGGGTAGTCGGTGTAGCCGTGGTGGTCGCCGCCGTAGAAGGTGGCCGCGTCCGGGGTGTTGAACGGGCCGCCGGCGGCCAGCCGGGCCGGCAGGTCGGGGTTGGCGAGGAACAGGGCGCCGTAGGCGACCATGTCCGCCGTTCCGTCCTGGACCAGCTTCAGCGCCTCGGGGCCGGTGGCCTGCGGGTGGGTGAAGGGGTTGAGGATGAACGTGCCGGGCCACGCCTTGCGCAGCCGTCCGGTCAGGTCGCGGTCCGGGCCTTCCATCAGGTGCAGGTAGGCCGGGTTCAGACCGGAGAGCCGCTCCAGCAGCGCTTCGTACACCTCGCCCGGCTGGGGTTCGGCGATGTCGTTGTACGGGTTCCCGGGCGAGATCCGCAGGCCCACCCGGTCGCCGCCGATCGTCTCCGTCACGGCCGCGGTGACCTCGACGGCGAAGCGGATCCGCCCCTCGACCCCGCCGCCCCAGCTGTCCGTGCGCAGGTTGGTGTTGGGGGCGAGGAACTGGTGGATGAGGTAGCCGTTGGCGCCGTGGATCTCCACGCCGTCGAAGCCGGCCTCCATCGCGTTGCGCGCCGCGGTGGCGAAGTCGGCGATCGTCTGGAGGATCTCGGTCTCGCTCAGTTCCTTCGGCGTCACGAAGTCCTTGGGACCCTCATGGGTGAAGACCTGGCCCCTGGCGGCCACCGCCGAGGGCGCCACCGGGACCATGCCGTCGGGCAGCAGGCTGGGGTGGCCGATCCGGCCGGTGTGCATCAGCTGCGCGAAGATCACGCCTCCCTGGGCGTGCACGGCGTCGGTCACGTTGCGCCACGCGGTCACCTGGCCGGTGGTGTGCAGCCCGGGGGTGTCCGGGTAGCCCTGGCCGACCGGGGAGGGCTGGATCCCCTCGGTGACGATCAGTCCGGCACTGGCGCGCTGCGCGTAGTACTCCGCCGTCAGAGCGGTCGGCTGCGCGCCCGGTCCGTACGCGCGGCTACGGGTCATCGGCGCCATGGCGATGCGGCTGGCGAGGCGGCGGCCGCCCAGCGCGATCGGATCGAAAGCAGTGGTCATGGTCTGTTCCCTCGTGAGGAGTGAAGGGCGGTGGCCCGGACGCATCCAACGTAACAGATACCTGCTCGAACAAGTAACCCCTTTTTCGAGGCGCTTCCCTGGGGGATGTGAGGCAGAGAAGCGCTGCAAGCAGCAAAGGCCCGGGTCGACCACGCGGCGCTCCCTCGAGGTGGTGAGGGTGCGAGGTACCATTAGCTGTCTGATCAGGAAAGTGAGGAAGAGATGACACAGTCCACTCCGGCGGTCGGGAAGGCACCTGCGGGAGCGGGGCGGGAGGCGAGCGTCCCGGTGCCGGCCGCTGCCAGCGGCGGGCCCATCAGTCACGCGATCTTCCGCCTCGCCCGCCTGCACCGCATGTTCGCCGGACAACTTCTGCGCCGCATCGGCCTGCACCCGGGCCAGGAGCTGGTCATGATGCAGCTATGGGAACTCGGCCCGCAGCGCCAGACCGACCTGGTGCGCCTGCTGGACTCCGACGCCGCCACCATGACCCGCACCGTCCAGCGCCTGGAACAGGCCGGCTTCGTCCGCCGCCGCCCCTCGCCCACCGACAAACGCGCATCCCTCATCGAACCCACCGCGGCCAGCCACGCCCTGCGGCGTGAAGTCGAGCAGAGCTGGAGTCAGCTCGAGGACCTCGTCACCGCGGGTCTGTCGACCGGCGAGCGCACCGAGGCCCTGAGCACTCTGGAACGCCTGGAACAGAACCTCGTCCAGGCCGCAGTCGACCCCACCTGCGCGACCGAAAGTTAGTGGCGCCCTCCGGACCTGATCGGCGCTGCAGCACGCCGGGGCGGCTGAGCAGCCTCGCCGCCCGGTCACCCGGCGGTGGAGCCGGTCCTCCTGGCTCTGAGGGGGGAGGACGGGAAGGGCCGGTGGCGACAGTTCTGGCCGATCTTGGTCCCGGTGGACCCGAAGTACCGGCGGGTCAAGGAGGTCATCGGCTACGCCGGGGCCCCGCACGCGAAGCCCGGCACGGCTGTCTGCTTCGGCACGGACGGCATCGCCCTGACCGAGCGCCGGCCCTGGCCCTACCGGGGCGAGCCCGGTGACCACCTCCTCAAGGGCCACCTGACCGGACCGGTGGAGCACCCGACCAGCCAGGAGGAGCACCCGAAGCTGCGTGGCCTGGCCCGCGCCGAACTCGCCGCTGAGCCGACGGCCGGAGGTGCAGCAGCGGTGAGTCCCGCCGATCCGAGTCAGCCGAATGAGGCGGCGCGCCTCACCCAGGAGCTGATCGGCGAGGGCTTCGCCAAGCGGCAGGTGGCCAAGATGCTCGGGCGCGACGCGAGCCTGGTGTCGCAGTTCTTCAGCAAGGGCAAGGCGCGGCAACTGCGGGCGTTCAACCCGCGCGGGGCCGAGTGGCAGCGGATGCCCGCCGGCGCCGCCGGGTTCCACACCGAGCGCGGCTGCTCGGGGCTCGGCGACCGCACTGACCACCTGCGAGTCCGTCCCTCGGGAGTCAGCCGGAACCGGTGATGCACGTGAGGCAGGCCAGGCAGACGGGAACCTCATCGAACGGAACCCCGTCCGCGAGCGCCAGGGCGCACATGCCGCAGATCCAGGTACACAACCATGGCTTCGGGTCGGCCGGGTCCCCGACGAGGCCGAGGTCGGCCGCGTCGCTGAGAACCGTCCTCGAATCTCTGATAACACCCGGCAGCGAGTTGTCGAGTCGAATGGGGTCATTCCGTGCTTCGGCGCGGAAGACAATCGCCGGTGTACTGCTGTCCGGACCGCTGACGAGTACGGCATCGGCGCCCGAGGGCACAAGAGTCGACGGGTCGGTGTCCAGGAGGGACGCGAGTTCTGCGGCATCGGACGAGTCGTCGCCGAAGATCCCCATGAGCCCACCGGCCTCGGCCTTGACCCCGGAGAGAAGCGCCAGGGCACAGATCTGATCGAGAGTCTCGCCCTGGTTCAACCTGGAAATCGACTCCTGCGCTGCCGGATCGATCCGCGGGTCATCCAGGTTCTCGGGAGTCAACAGCCCCTGGCCCCGGGTGAGGATGTCATCAATAGTCAGTTGCGTCATGCGACTAATCAACCCCGGGCCGGCGCCCCGTACCGGTCCTGGCAGCACCACATGAGGACTTTCCAACCTGATCGGACCAACAGCGACCAGCGCTGCGAGGGGGCGTGGCGCAGAGATCGCGAAGACGATGGTCCACCACGTGATCGGCCACCGGCTGCGCTCTCATGGATCGACATGGTCAAGGCTTTCTGTTTGGTTCTCCGGCCACGCAGAGCAGAGAGGCGAGCAAGCGCGGAGGGCTGCTGCCCAGCTGGTCACCGGTACGTGTTCGGGACGCGTCGTGATCTCCGTCGACCGTGGTGGCCCGGGCAGATGGCCTTGCCGCGCGGCACAATCGGTGGTCACGGAAAGTACGTAGGAGAACGGCAGAAAGGAATGGCCATGCAGGCCTTCTCGATCGACTCCTTCGGCCAGACTCCGCACCTGAGGGACATGCCGGTGCCCGAACCGGGCCCCGGTGAGGTGCAGATCAAGGTCTCGGCTGCTGCGGTCAACCCGATCGACTGGAAGCTGGCCGCCGGCGCCCTGGCACCACCCGGCGCCGACTTCCCCTTCCCGTACACCCTCGGGTTCGACGTCGCGGGCCGGGTCACGGCCGCCGGTGACGGTGCGTCCTTCGAAGTCGGGCAGGAGGTGTTCGGGATGCGGCTCCCGGCAGCCGCAGGCCGCCATCCTCACGGCTCCTACGCCGAGTACATGACCGCCTCCCAGGACACCGCCGCCCTGGCCGTTCGGCCGCAGACGCTCGACGCCGTGTCGGCGGCAGCCCTGCCGATGACCGGTGGGACCGCGCTCGGCCTGGTGCGCTGGCTGGACCCGGCCGACGGCGAGACACTGCTGGTCGTCGGCGCGAGCGGCGGTGTCGGCTCCTACATCCTGCAACTGGCCGCCGCCCGGAACGTGCACGTGATCGCCGTCGCCGCCAGCGAGGACAGGGACTACGTGCGCGCCCTGGGCGCCGACGAGGTGATCGACTACCACACCAGTGACGTGGCCGACACCGTTCGCGCCGCACACCCGGACGGCATCGACGCCGTCGTCGACCTGGTCGACGGCCGCGGCGTCGTCATGGGCAGGATCGCACCGCTGATCCGGGACGGCGGACGCCTCGCCAGCACCGTCTTCGCCACCGACCCCGACGCACTCGCCGACCGGGACGTGCGCGCGGTCAACTTCAACTACCAGGCCACCGGCCAGAACATGGCCGAACTCGCCGACCTGGTCACCTCCGGAGCCTTGAAGGCCGCCCGCATCACCACCTTCCCGCTCAGCGGCATGGACGAGGCCTACACCGCCTCCACCAGCGGCCACGTCCGCGGAAAGCTCGTCATCACCACCAACTGAACACCCCTTCCCATTGGACTGCCGCGTGCTGCGCTGGTCGGGGAGCCACGGGTCAGGGCACCTCTGATGGCTCATCCGACTCGCTCGGACCCGAGGTCCCGCGCACGCTGGGGGTGGCCGGCCCGGCGGCCGCCGATCCTGTGGTGGTCCGCCGGTACCGGCAGGTCGTGATCCCGGGCCGGTCGCGGGCGAGCACAGCGCGGCCTCACGCGAGCACGCCCACCACCGGTGCGCGCATCCGGTCGAGAACAGTGGCGGCCTGGGACGGTGCCCGCACCGCGGGGCCGCTCTCGAGCAGGCGCTCGGGAGATCAGTATGCGGAGCGCGCGGGAAGGAGCCGGTGAAGCCATGACGGCATCTGTTGGCGAGGCGCGTGCAGGAACCGGCGGTCGGGCGGCGGTGAAGCGTCCGACCCGGGCGGAACGGGCGGCTCGTGGGAAGGAAGCACGCGCCGCTGCGCCGTTGGAGGCGCACGGCGAGTTCCGGCCGGATCCGTCACGGGATCCGGTCGGGCTGCTGGCGGGGCAGGCGGCCTCCCGGGTGCCGGAACTGGTGCCGATCCGGCACGGGCGGATGCTGGTGTCGCCGTTCACGTTCTACCGCGGGGCGGCGCTGCCGATGGCCGCGGATCTGGCGGCCACGCCCACCAGCGGGCTGCGGGTGCAACTGTGCGGGGACGCGCACCTGGCCAATTTCGGGGCTTTCGCCTCACCGGAGCGGCGACTGGTCTTCGACGTCAACGACTTCGACGAGACACTGCCCGGACCGTTCGAGTGGGACGTCAAACGACTGGCCGCGAGCCTGGCGGTGGCAGGTCGGGACAACGGCTTCTCCGACAAGGCCCGCCGGAAGATCGTCCTGGCCGCTGCCGAGAGCTACCGGACAGCGATGCGCACCTTCGCGGAGCAGACCCTCCTGGACGTCTGGTACGCGCACCTGGACATCGAGGACGCCATCGGGCGGTTCCGGTCCCAGCTCACGAAGAAGAGATTCAAGGCGGCCGAGAAACTGCTGGCCAAGGCGCACAGCCGCGACAGCATGCAGGCCCTGGGCAAGCTCACCACCGTGGTCGACGGTCGGCGGCGGATCATCAGCACCCCTCCGACGGTCGTCCCCGTCGAGGAGCTCTTCGGTGACGTGCAGGCTGACGAGATCTACGACTTCATCGGCACCGTGCTCGACAACTACCGGTTGACCCTGCAGTCCGACCGGCGGCACCTGCTGAAGCAGTTCACACTGGTCCAGGCGGCCCGCAAGGTCGTCGGTGTCGGCAGTGTCGGCACCCGGGCGTGGATCGCGCTGATGGATGCCGAGGACGGTGTGGAGCCGCTGTTCCTGCAGGCCAAGGAGGCCCAGCCGTCAGTCCTCGAGGAGTACGCGGAGCGTAGCGTGCACCAGAACCAGGGTGAGCGCGTGGTCGCGGGCCAGCACCTCATGCAGGCCCAGAGCGACATCTTCCTCGGCTGGACCCGTGCGACCGGCCCGGACGGAGTGGACCGCGACTACTACGTGCGGCAGCTGCGGGACTGGAAGTTCTCCGCGCCCATCGAGCTCATGGTCCCCAAGGGGATGAGGGTGTACGCCGGCCTGTGCGGATGGACCCTGGCCAGGGCGCACGCCCGATCCGGTGACCGCATCGCCCTGGCCGCCTACCTCGGCGGATCCAGGAAGTTCGACCACGCCATCGCCGACTTCGCCGAGACCTACGCCGACCAGAACGAGGACGACTACCGCGCACTCCAGGACGCGGCGAAAGCCGGCAGGATCGAAACGGTGCCAGAAATCTGAACGGCCGGGGACAACCGGGACGGCAGCCCGCGCCTCTTGCTGCGCCTCCTCCGCGACCGCCGCCAGCCCCGTGCCTTCAGTGACCGATGGCTGCGCGAAGTCGGCGGCGGGAGCGCCAAGCGGCTGTCAGTCGGGACCGGGCCGCCCTCCGGGGCAGCGCCCATCAGGGTGGGCACGGAGGGTAGCGCACGGCACTGGTGTGACAAAGCGCCGGCCAGCCGGCCCTGCGCACGCAGTCGTGGGCGAGGCCGCGCCTCATCAGGGCGGCCAATCGGCACTGAGGAGGATGGCGAGCCCCGTCGGGCCGATCACGTGAGGCAGAGCGAGAATCGAAGCACCTGCTTTTCCCTCAGAGGTGCGGAGGCATCCGTGAAAGATCTCGAGTTCGAGCAGAAGCGCACACTGTCCCGCGACGAGGCCGCAGATCAGCTCGACGCACTGGCAGCCGCCCTCAGGCGCGGTGGCCAGGCCGAGCTGGACCTCGGGCCCGGGAAGCTAACCCTGCGGATCCCCGACGAGCTCCGAACCGAGATCGAGGTCGAGCTGAATGACGGCGAAATCGAGCTCGAGATCGAACTGGCGTGGCGCACGGGACAGCCGGAGCGGACCCCGGACGGCCCCGGCGACTGACTGTCCGAGGACGGCACAACAGACGCAGGCGTGACCGGCTCACCGCACCGATCCAGCGCTGCCGGCGGCGAACGAAGGCACCGACCGCGCCACTGCCGACTCCTCGCCGACCAGAAAGAGGACGACTACCGCGCACTGGGCCGGAACCTGAGTTACGAGAGCGTTTGTCGCTCAGCGGCAAGAGCGCCCTCTTCCGGGACAGAACGATGTCGTTGGCCTTTGAGAGCACTGGGGTACGTTCCGGCCGCGTAGCTGTGTGTCTCTCGTCCTGGTGACCCGCGGCCGGTCACGGTGAGGGGGCAGTCGGACCCGCTGCGGCCATGATGGCCTGCCAGGGGGCGGAGTCGAAGATGAGCGTGATCGCGGTGATCCGGCCGTCGTGGAGGCGGAAGTGTTCGGCGGTGCGCTGGGTGATGCCGACGGCCGGGGCGGTGCGGATGTCGTAGATCAGAGTGGCTTCGGTTTCGCCGTACAGCTCGCTGATCAACTCCACACTGGTGACGATTCCAAGGAGTCGGTCCAGTCCGTCCAGGTGGCCGGTGGGGCTGTCGGAGGTGATGAAGGGGCTGCGGAAGGTGAAGCCTTCACCGATCTGGGCGGCGGCCGTGGCGACGTCTCCCCGGAACCGGGCTCGGTGATAGGTCTTGACTGTGTGTCGGGTGGGTGACTCGATGGTCATGCAGTGCTCCGGGTCATCGGTTCAGGAAGTCGGCTGGTCGGGCCGGACGGTGTTCAGGTACTGCTCGATCCGGTGCTGGTTTTCCACCAGGCGCAGGCACAGGTGCCGGAACTGGGCTAGTTCGTCGTCGGTGAAGCCCTGGAAGACGGCGGACATCACGCGCTGCGTCGGCTGGCGGAACGCTTCCAGCCAGTCGCGGCCGGTCGGTGTGATCCGGGCCCGTACGGACCGGCGGTCGTGCTGGTCCTGGGCCCGCTGCACCAGTCCGTCGCGCTCCAGCGTGTCGACCAGGCCGGTGACGTTGCGGGAGCTCACACCGGCCGCGCGGGCCAGTTCGCCGATGCTCAGCCCGTCTTCCGTGGCCGTGCTCAGCCGTGCGAGGACATCGAGCGCCCCTGCGCTGAGACCTCGCCCGCCGGCGCCCTGTGAGCGCAGCCGGTCGACGGCCTGCGACGCCGAGCGGACAGCGGCAGCCGCCTCCAGTGCGAGGGTGTCCTCTCCTGCCGCGAACGCCTGCATCGAGCCGCGAACACCGAGGTCGTACAGGAGGCCGTCCGGCCCCTTGGCTACGCTGCCAGAATTATGTACGTGCTTCATAATGAAGCAGCACTTTAACTTGTCCGGAAGGACGCCGCCACTCCGGGCTCGACGACGTCTCCCTCCAGGGGGCGAGCGGCCCGCGAGGCCGCCCATCAGGCCTGGCAGAGCGCTGACGCCGCCCCCCCCCGCAGCCTCGGCCGCACCGCGACCCAGCCCCTCTACACCGCCCTGGAACGCGCCGGCCTCCACGCCCTCACCGACGACCACCACCAGGCCGTCCGGGACCTCACCCGAGGCCTCGCCCCTGCCACGCTGCGCCAGGTCATGAGCTGACTGGAGCGCGCACCCGCACCGCGGCCCTCGCGGTGCGGGTGACCGAGCCGGGGCAGGGGCCCACCGTTCTCCGTCCCGGCCTGGGGGACGAGGCAGTGGCTGTCGCCTCGGGCGAAAGGCGAGGGCACCGGCCGGTTTCCTTACTGCTGCCGTTGTCCTGGACGGTGCCGTCGAACGTCCAGGCCCGACCAGGCAAGCTTTTTTTCGCGCAGCTTCAGGTGGTGGCGCCAACCGCCTATGCGGCATGGCGGAATTCCGGCAGGTGCAGTCCTTGCCGGGGTCCTGGCGGGAGTTTCGGCGGCCGGTCCCAGACGCTCGCCTCGGAGAGGTTGACGGTCAGACCGTTGAAGTCCGCCGTCTCGATCCGTACGTCCGCTCCCCGGAAGAACGAGCCGCCGAAGTCCACCCGCCCCGTTCCCGGGCCGAAGACCGCACGGTCGAAGCGACCAGGCCGCTGATGAACTGGGTGTTCCAGAAGCCGACCTCGGCATGGGAGTACTCGGAGTCGAACAGGACGGTGGCGCCGTCGAACCGCGCGTGCCGGAATGTGATCTGGCCGCCGTTGAACTCAGCACCGCGGAAGTCGACCTGCCCGCCGGTGAACCGGGCGTCATCGAAGACAACGGTGCCCTCGTTGAAGTGGGCGTCCTTGAACATCACCGAGCCGCCGGCGAACTCGGTGTCGCGGAAGACGATGGAACGGCTGCCGGTACTGGTGAAGATGGCTCCCAAGAACTCCACCTGGCAGCCGGGGTGGAACGACGCGCCGTCGAAGGTCACCTCGTTGCCGTTGCCGGGGCGGAAGGTCGCCCCGTGGAATATCACCGGCCCATGGAACTCGGCATCCTTGAAGCTGCCGCCATCGAAGGTCGCCCGAGTGAAGTCGAACCGGTACTTCTGCCACGATTTGTGCGCACCATGGAGGAGGTGGGCGCGGATCAGTCCGATGATGGCGTGCCGCACCTCATGCTCGGCCCGCCACGCGCCCCGTACCTCCGCAGGCGCGTCCTTGTCAGGACAGGGATCGACGGGGATCCGCAGGTACGCGCACAGGACGTCGATGCAGGTCTGGCGCTGACCTTCCTCACCAGGCTGGTCCCAATCGTCGGCCAGCCCCGCCAGCCCGTACACCGCGGCCAGCCGCGCCGAATGCGACTCATCTCCCAGCTGCACGGAGATCGCGGCGAACCGATCGGACAGCAGCTTCCTCCTGTCCTGCGCCAGCTGCTGCGCCAGCCGCTCTCGCTGTGCATCGAGCTCCTCGCTCATGCGCTTCTGCGCGTCACGCATCTCGTTGTCAGCTAGCCGCGCGGTTTCCCTAATCTGCTCCTCCGCCAGGCGCGCAGCTTGGCTCATCTCCTTGTCCGCTTGCCTATTTCTCCATTTCGCGGTGAGGATACTGGTTAGGGCGGCCACGAGGGCGCCGACAACGGAACTGGCCAGGATCGCGGCCCACACAGGCGTCGAGCCGGGATCTGACGGGCCGGCGCCACCCGCGGACAGATGGGTGGCTGCGACCGGAGCAACCAAGTCCAGGTAAAGGGAGACGATTCCGGCGGGCATCGTTGCCCACCCCCACTGTGCGGAAACGGTTCTCCTACCTACGGTGCCCCGGATTCGGCCGAACGGCATTCCGGGGGCTTCTTTTCTCTCGCGTCCGGCTGGTGCCGGCCGCTGGTGGCGGAGCGGGGGGGGGCTGGGGCGCGCGGGCGGCCCCGGAAGGCCGCCAGGCCGCCTCCGCCGCCGGACGTCCTGGGTGCGGCAGCGTCGGTGGCTCACGTGGGCAGGGCCGGTCTGCGCGGTAGAGGACGTCCTCGTCCAGGCCGTCGAAGGCCTCCCGCCACGACGTGGTGCGGGGCGGCCTCGACGGGAGCCGGCGGCCTCGGCGGCGGGGTGCGGGAGGGGCGGTGGCGTGCTCCAGGACGGTGAGGAGCCGGGGGAGGCGCTGCGCTCGAGGGAGGCTCGAGGAACTCGGCGTCGACCGGGTGGCATGGCGTTCGTTGGACTCGACGGAGGCTGGCCGTCCCTGCGGTTGGGAGTGACGCGCGAGGTGACGGTTCGTTAGGCCGGTCATGATCAGGAAGATTTTCGTAGCAGCAGCCGTGGTGAGTGCGGCTGTGGTGAGCGGTGTCCCGGCGGTACAGGCGTAGCCGGCAGCCCACCCACGGTGGCGAGCAGTAGCGCCGCAGACGCGGCCAACCTGGCCATACGGTGATCAGCCATTCCGCGCTCCTTCTCGTCAAAGGCGCCGGGATCCGCTCGCCGGCCCTGAGTTTTCACCCAGAGTAAGGAAGCGGCCACTTACCGGCAAGTTGCTGCTCCGGCCGCCGTCACCGCGGTCCGCGACGCGCTGGACGAGGTCGCCGCGAGCGCGCTCGGCCCGGTACGGACCGGGGGCTGCACGTCCGGCTGTACCCGCTGAGGGACCGCGGCGCGTGAGTGCCGGCGGCCCTCGTGGGGGCTGTCGTGTGGGGCAGGGCAGAGCGGCTACCTCTTCGGGGCAGCCATCTTGGTGCCGCTCCAGTTGGTCCCGACGCTGATGGTCCTGGCCTGGGAGAGGCCGGCCGTTTGGGTCGCATCCTGGATGTCGCTCGGTTCGAGGTAGCCGTCCCGGCCGTCCTTGGGAGTGATGAGCCAGATACGCCGCCCTCGTCGAGGAGCCCGATGGCATCGACCAGGGCATCGGTGAGATCACCGTCCTCCTCCCGAAACCACAGCACCACGACGTCGGCGACATCGTCGTAGTCCTCGCCGACCAGCTCCTGACCGATGACCGACTCGATCCCCTCGCGGAGATCATGGTCGACGTCGTCGTCGTAGCCGACCTCCTGGACGACCTGGCCGGGTTCGAATCCGAGCCGGCCAGCCGGGTTCGTCCTCTCCTGCGCCTGATCTGCCGTCGCCGACACCCCAGCCTCCTTCGGTTCGGTGCGTCATCCACATCTCAGCCGCCAGCCAGCAGATCCGGGATCCATCCGAGGCGCGACTCGCCTCGCGCTCGCCTCGCGCTCACCCCGCGCGGTGACGTGAGGCCCGACCGATGAGGCCGGCCTCGTCCGTGAAGGGAGCGCTCGCCGGCTGTGCTGCGGCCGAGGGCTCCTGGCCGCACACCTCGCGGGACAACGTCGGTCCGATCAGGCGCGCAGGGGGCACCGGTCATCACTCCTTCGAGCGATGCGTGTTCTGGCCGTCCTCGTGCGCGGACGAGGTGGACGCCGCAGGTGCGGTGCGCCGTTCGGCTGTGGGCGCCGGTTGAGCGGGGATGTGTGGCCAGCTCGTGGCTGGACCCCGTGGTCGGTGCCCGGCACGACGATCCCCAGGACCGTGCGGCGTTCAGCGAATTGTCCACGTCGCCGGTGGCAGGCGCCCACCTCGGCGGCCCCCGACCCCGTGGCGAGCTGGAACGCGCGGTGCCGGTGGTGCCCGGGCGGCGCCCCGGAGTGTTCGTGGCCGAAGCCTCGGGATCGGGGGTACGCCGCCTCGGCGTGCACGGCGGCGTTGGCCTGGTTCGCCGACGTCCGCCCCGGCGAGCCGGTGGTGCTGTGCACCCGGACCGCCAGCCGCCGCGCCGTGCGGCTCGCGCGGCGGCTGGGGTTCACCGAGGTCGAGCGGTTCGAGGAGTACGGAGCCGAGCAGTGGTTCGGCGTGCGGTCCCCGCTCACGCCGCCCGGCTGAGGGCCGCGGATCTCGTGCCGGGGTTCAGTTCGTGCTGATGCGGTCGTACGGGGCCGGGGTCTCGCCCGGGTCGTCCGGCTGCGGCCGGTGGTCGTACGGCGACGGTTTCTTCGCCGGGGAGCGGTGCGGCCGCACCGGCCACCACAGGGAGCGGCCGAGGAGCGCGGCCAGGGCCGGGACCAGTGCGCTGGACAGGACGAAGGCCGACAGCACGATGCCGAGGGCGGTGGCGAAGCCGATCTGCTGGGTGGACGGGGCGGGGTTGACGGCGAGGCTGCCGAAGGAACCGGCGAGGACGAGGCCGGCGGTGGCGATGGCCGGTGCGGTGTGCCGCACGGCGCGGGCCACGGCGGAGCGGGCGGAACCGGGGCGTTCCATCTCCTCTCTGATGCGGTCGCTCATGAGGATGTTGTAGTCCGTGCCCAGGGCGACCACGAAGAGGAAGAGCACGAGCGGCAGGGTGAAGTTGACGCCCGCCTGGCCGCGCAGATGCTGGAACACCAGGGTGGAGGCGCCGAGTGTCGCGGCGAAGCCGAGGCCGACGGAGACCATCAGCACGGCCGGGGCCAGGACGCTGCGCAGCAGGATGAGCAGGATCAGGGCGATGAGCACGGCGGCTATGGGAAAGACCAGTTCGAGGTCCGCGGTCACGGCGGCGGAGATGTCCGCGAAGATCGCCGCCGTGCCGCCGACGTGTGCTTCGGCGCCCGCGGGCGTGTGCTGTGCGACGGTCGCGCGCACCGGTCCGGACACCAGGTCGCGTGCCTTCTGGCTCTGCGGATCGGCGGTCAGGTAGACGCCGATGTGGGCGGCGTCGCCGGCCGGGTTGTAGAGGACCGGGCTGACCTGGCCCACGCCCTGAGTGCGGGTCAGTGCCGTGGCGAGGGCGTCGACGCCGGGCCGGTCGAGGGCGGTGCCGTCACCGGTGGCGACGTAGACGTCGGTCGGGTCGGACACACCTGCGGGCAGGGCGCGGGAGATCTCAGCGGCGGTGGCTGCGGCCGGGGTGTCGCCGCTGCCGCTGCCGGTGCTGTAGTCCATCTTCATGCCGACGGTCCCGGCGGCCAGCGCGCCCAGCAGGATCACCGACCCCAGTGCGACGGCGAGGGGGCGGCGGGCGACGACGTCACCGAAGCGGCCCGCCGAGCCCTGGCGCGGAGCGCGCTTGAGGGCGCGGGAGGGCCAGAACATGGCGCGGCCGGTGACCGCCAGCAGCGCGGGCATGAGCGTGAGGCTGGCCAGCAGCATGACCAGGACGGAGACCGCGATGGCGGGGCCGAGCACACGGAACTGCCCGAAACTGGCGACACCGAGGGTGGCGAAGGCGGCGACGATGGTGAGGGCGGCCGAGGTGATCGCGGAGCCCACGCGGCCCGTCACCTCGCCGGCGATCTCGCGGGCGCCGCGTTCGGGTTGCGCGCGCAGGCTTTCCCGGAAGCGGAACAGCAGGAACAGGAAGTAGTCGATCCCGATGCCGAGCAGCACCACGCTGATCAGCTGGGGCGTGCTGGGGTCCAGCCTGATCCCGGTGAGCAGTGCTGCGCCGACCACGGCGCCGGCGGCGGCCCCGCCGACGATGGTCACCGCCAGGAGGGGCAGCAGCGCCGCCAGGACGCTGCGGAACGCCAGCACGTTCAGCAGCACGATCAGGGCCACGGTGAGCGCCCCGGCCACGGCGCCGGTGGTCTCCTCCGCCTCGGAGCTGTCGACCAGATCGGCCAGGCCGCCTGCGAATCCGGTGCGCAGGCCGTCCTGTGCGTACCGCGCGGAAGCTGCCTTCCGGAATTCCTTGAAGACGTTCTGCAGCCCCGGATCGGTGGAATTACCGGTGAGCGCGACGGAGAAGAGCGTGAAAGCCTGGTGGGGCTCGGTGGTGCCGGGCGTTACCTTCGGCGTCTGCGAATAGTTCTCGGCCAGGAAGTCGGGGTTGTCCTCGGTTTTCGGCATGGTGATGCGCTGCGTGCCGAGTGCGGTCGCCGCGGCCTGGGCGTGCTGCTGGTCGGCCGGGTCGAGGGGCTTGCCGTCCGCGCGCTTCACGAGCATGGTCACCGCGTTGGCGTCGGGTTTGATCCCGAACTTCTCCTCGGCGGTCCTCAACGCCGCCGCCGAGTCGTACGTCTCGGGCAGGAAGTCACCGAGCTGGCTTTCGGTGGCCCGGTACATCAGCGCCTGGCCGGCGACGGTCAGTACTATTCCCAGAAGCATCCACAGGGTGATGACTTTCCATGGGTGTCTTGTGGAGAATCCGGTCAAGGCGCGCATCACGGGGCTCCCTTTCGGGGCGGTCTCGGACAGTTCCCCTCCAGCGAACCAGCGCCCCGGGCGAAGATCGTCCGAGCGCGGGATGAGAAACCGTGCGGGACCGTGGGGCCGGGCGTCCCCGGTGAGGGGGACCGTGGTCCTGGTCCGGTCTCGGCCCTGGGGCGGAGCCGCGGCACCGCCACGCCAAGGGACAATGACGCGAGCGGAGACGGTGCCGGCGGGTTGCGGGCGCCTCGGTCGACAACAGTGGAAAGGACCCGCCACGGTGACGCGTCGCAACGCCGTGCCGACGCGTTCGGACCTGCGCGGAAGCCCTGCCTCCGCGGACGCCGACGCCGTGCCGTGGATCCGGAACGACGCGGACGCCGACGCCGTGCCGTGGACCCGCAACGACGCGGACGCCGACGCCGTGCCGTGGATCCGCAACGACGCGGACGCCGACGCCGTGCCGTGGACCCGCAACGACGCCCTGCTGACCGTCGGCGCGGCCGCCGTGGACCTCGTGGGATATACGGCGTTCCCGCAAGTCACCGGCGTGCCCGTGTCAGCTGCCGGGGCCTTGCTGATGACGGTGTCCGCCCTGCCGCTGCTGGTCCGCAGACGCTGGCCGCTCACCGTCATGGCCGTCGTCCTGGTGCTCAGCGCGCTGCTGAACCTGACGTTGCCCATGGACCAGCATTTCGGCGCGACAGTGGCGGTCGCGCTCTACTCGGCCGCCCGAGCCGGACGTGCGGGGGCGACGGCCGCCCTGACGGCCGCGGCGATCGGCGTCACGCTGATCACCCCCGACCTCGCCCCACCGCCCGGGTACCTGAACGTGCTCAGCGCAGGTCTGGCCGCCTGCCTCGTCGTCGGCGCCGCCCTCCTGGTCAACCGGTGGCAGCAGGAAACGGAAGCCAAGCGGCGGCTTCTCGCCGACCGCGCGGTGGCCGAGGAACGCCGGCGCATCGCCCGTGAACTGCACGACATCGTCGCCCACCGCATCACCACCATGCAGCTGATGGCGGGCGGTGCCCGCGCCAACCTCGATCACGACCCCGGCGTCGCCCGCGGCGCCCTGGTCACCCTGGAGGAGTCGGGACGGCTGGCCCTGCGCGAGATGCGGCAACTCCTCGACGTTCTGCGCGCCGACGAGGACGTCGCGGCCGACGGTTCCGCCCCGGAGGCGCCGCAGCCCGGTCTCGCCGACATGCACCACCTCCTCAAGGAGTCCCGGCAAGCCGGACAGCCCGCCGCGATGGACGTCGACGGCGATCCGGGCCGGCTCCCTCCCGTGGTCGGCCTCACCCTCTACCGGATCGTCCAGGAGGCACTGACCAACGCCCGCAAGCACGCCGGACCCACCGTCCCGGTGCGCGTGCGCCTCACGTGCCGGCCGGAACTCGTGCGCGTGTCCGTCACCGACCAGGGCGCGCCGGACGGCACGAAGTCCGCTCCGGCAACCGGCACCGGCGGTGGATACGGTCTGGTCGGCATGCGCGAACGGGTGGCCCTGCACGGCGGCACGCTGGAAGCCGGACCGTTGCCCGACACGGGCTACCGCGTCGTGGCGCTCCTGCCGCTGCGCGCGACGGCGGGCGAGGACGAAAAGAGCCACCGGTGAGCGAGACGCATTCCGCCGGGCAGGACGACGGCGAGCGGACCGTCCGGGTGCTGATCGTGGACGACCAGCCGCTCGTGCGGCGCGGGCTGACCCTGATCCTCACCCCCGCCCCGGCCATCACCGTGGTCGCCGAGGCCGAGAACGGCGAACAGGCCCTCACGCTCGCCCGCCTGCACCGTCCCGACGTGGTGGTCATGGACATCCGCATGCCCGTCCTCGACGGAGTCGCCGCCACGCAACGGCTGACCCAGGAGAGGCCCGAGTGTCGCGTACTCGCCCTGAGCACCTTCGACATGGACGAGTACGTGGTCGCCGCCCTGCGCGCCGGAGCGTACGGCTTCCTGCCGAAGGACAGCTCGCCCGAAGAGCTCGTGGCCGCGATCCGCACCGTTCACGCCGGAGAGGCCGCCGTCGCGCCCCGCCTGCTGACCCGGCTCATCTCCACGTACGTCACATCGGCGCCGACCGCCTCGCACCGGCCGCCCGCCGTCACGGAGCCGGGCGACCTCACCCCGCGCGAAGTGGAGGTCTGGCGTCTGCTGGCCACGGGCCTGGACAACCACGAGATCGCGCGGAGCATGGAGATCAGCGTCTCCACCGTCAAGAACTACATCACCAGCATCTTCGACAAACTCGCCGTCCGGGACCGGGCGCAAGCCGTCATCGCCGCCTACGAGTCGGGTCTGGTGACCGTCCGGCAGGCGTGAGGACACGGCGGGGTGAAGGACGGGCAGCAGCGGCGGCACCGGGCCGATCGCGTCGCTACGCGACCGGCGCGGTCGTCGTGGGGCGGGCAGCGGGCATCGGCGCAGACGGGGCGGGTGCGGGTGGCGTGGGAGCGGGCCGCCACGAGGGGGCCGGTGCCCGGACCGGCGAACGCCAGGCCGCCGAACCCGACCGTCCAGGTGATGAACCCAATGCCGGACGCCGCCTACCGGAGCGAGCTGCGCCCGCGCGTAGAGGCCCGGGTCGGGGGCCGCGGGCTCGGGGCTACATCCCCGGACCATGGGTGGGGATGCCGGAGGGGTGCTGGCCGGTCGTTACCGTCTGGTCGAAGTGTTGGGGCGCGGGGCATGGGCGTGGTGTGGCGCGCCCACGACGCTTGTGGCGGCTTCGGTTCCCGTCGGGGCCGGGCCGGTGCGCCGCGGGTGGGCGTTTGCGCGCCGCACGCCGGGTAGGCGCACGAGGCGAAGTGACCCGGTCCACCGGCTCGGTCGTCCGCCCTTTCGCGGTCCAGGAGGCCGACCTCGGCTGGGGCGATCGTCGTGCCCGCCAGGGCGCAACGGTCCGTAGGGCAAGCGACGTTTCGAGGGACCGCGACGGAGGTGAGCGGCATGAGTGGCACCCGACCCGAGGAGCACGCGGACCGGGAGGACGCGCGGATCGGCCCGGGTGGCCCGGGCGGATCCAGCGGTAGGGAAGAACGAGCCGGTGACCACGCCGTCCCCGGCACCGCATCCATGCGGGAGGGTTACCAGCCGGAGAGCGGGACGGGATCCGGATCGCCGTTGGAGGGCGTCGAGATGGACACGGACGAGGAACAGGAGATCCGGTCCTCCGAGACCGAGGACCGTCCTGACGCCGGCCCTGTGCACCGCACGTCCGGCTGAATCCCCGATACCTCCCTCCGAGCTCCCGGCTCCAGGCCACCCGCCCCATCCCGCGCGCTGCGCACCCTTGGGTACCGCAGCGGGAACGGCCCACGACAGGGTGGCTCTGTTTGCAAGATTGTTGCAGCGTTTGTTCACCACTTCGAACGGCACCGTGCCTTGGCGCTGTTCGATCGGCAGCGGAATCTTCCCTTCAGGGACGGAAGGTGCGGCGGTAGGTGTCGGGTGGGACGCCGACACTGCGGTGGAAGTGGCGGCGCAGGGTGGTGGCGGTGCCCATGCCGGTGGCCGCGGCGATGGCGTCCACGGTGGCGTCGGTGGTCTCCAGCAGTTCCTGGGCGCGGCGAATGCGCTGAGTGTGGAGCCATTGCAGTGGCGTGGTGCCGGTGAGGTGCTTGAAGTGGCGGCCGAGGTGGCGTGAGCTCATGCGGGCCTGTCGGGCCAGGGCCTCCACGGTCAGCGGCTGGTCCAGCCGCTCCAGCGCCCAGGGGAAGAGCCCGTCCAGGGGGTGGTTGCCCGGGGCGGGGAGGGGCGTGGCGATGAACTGGGCCTGGCCGCCGTCGCGGTGGGGTGGGATGACCAGGCGTCGGGCGATCTTGTTGGCGTTGGCCGAGCCGTGGTCGAGGCGGACCAGGTGCAGGCACAGATCCATGGCGGCGGCCTTGCCCGCGGAGGTGAGGACGTCTCCGTTGTCGACGTAGAGGACGTCCGGATCGACGGCGGCCGACGGATGGCGCCGGGCCAGTTCCCGCGTGTGAGCCCAGTGCGTGGTGGCACGCCTGCCGTCGAGCAGTCCTGCTGCGCCCAGGACGAAGGCCCCCGTGCACAGTGAGGCCACGCGGGCACCGGTGGCGTGGGCCGCACGCACCGCCTCGACCAACTCGGCGGGCGGTTCGAGGTCGGTGTCGGCCCAGCCGGGGACGATCACGGTGTCCGCCTGGGCGAGGTGGTCGAGTCCGTGGTCAGGTTCCAGGCGGAAACGGCCGACGTGCACCGGACCGCTCCCGCAGAGGGCGAAGTCGTACCAGGGGTCCACGATATGGGACAGGTCGGATCCGAAGACCTCGACGGCCACGGACAGTTCGTAGTGGAGCATGCCGTCGGTGACGGCCAGTGCAACGGTGGGCATGTCCGAAACTGTACGCGGCACGTCGTTTCCGACGCTCGCGCCGGGCGTTGGCCGAGGGACAGGATGTGGATGTCAGGCCGCGGCGGATCGACCTCGCAGCGGGCGTTGCAATACACAGGAGCGGTCTCATGGGGTCAGGGCAGCTGGTCACGGTGTTCGGTGCCTACGGTCACACCGGGAGGTTCGTGGTCGCCGAGCTGGCCGCGCGCGGGTTCGTCCCGGTGCTGTCAGGGCGCAACGCGCAGACCTTGCAAGAGCTGGCCGATGAGCACGGGCTGGAGGCCCGGGTGGCGTCGGTCGACGATTCGGCCTCGCTGGACCGGGCCGTGGCGGAAACGGCGGCGGTCATCAACTGCGCCGGTCCCTTCGCCTCGACCACCGGCCCGGTGATCGAGGCCGCGCTCCGCGCGAAGATCCCCTACCTGGACGTGGCCGCCGAGCTCGAGGCCAACCTCGACACCTTCGCCCACTACCGCGAGCGGGCGCGGGACGCGGAAGCGGTGATCGTCCCGGCCATGGCCTTCTTCGGCGGTCTCGGCGACCTGCTGGCCACCGCTGCCATGGGCGACTGGACCGAAGCCGACGAGGCACACATCGCCTACGCGCTCAGCAACTGGCACCCCACCGCCGGCACCCGGCTCTCGGGTGCGGTCTCCCGCAAGCGACGCGGCGACCGCCGCCTACGCTACAGCGGCGGACAGTGGGAGCACCGGACCGACGCCGCGCCCACCCTGGAGTGGACCTTCCCGGAACCGATCGGACCCCGGCCGGTGATCGGGGAGTTCACCATGGCGGACGTCGTCACCGTCCCCCAGCACCTCTCCATCCCCGACGTGACCACCTACATGACCGCCGAGGCGGCCCGCGACGTCGCCGCCCCCCACACGCCGGCCCCGGCCGCCGCCGATGAGAGCGGGCGCTCGGACCAAACCTTCCTCGTCGACGTCGTCGTCCGCTCCGGCGGAGCCGAACGCCGGGCCACGGCAAGCGGCCAGGACATCTACGCCGTCACCGCGCCCCTCGTCGCCGAGGCCCTCGAGCGTGTCCTGACCGGCCGCACCAAGACCGTCGGCGTCGTCTCCGCCGGCCAGATCTTCGACGCCCCCGACTTCCTGCACGCACTCGACCCGCACATCACACTCGACCTGCACCCGCCGAAGCAGAACGCTTGACCCGACCATCCGCCCGGCCCTCAGGCGTGCGCCCCGCGCCCCTCAGCGAGCCGTGACGGCAGGTGTCGGTGTCCTCCTTCGATTCCCTCACCCGCACGAGTGCTGCCCGGAGTCTTGGACAAACGCTGCTCACACTCGGGCTCTGGCTCAACTTCTGTGACGCGGCCACGCTGAGTGACGGCTGAGCTTCTCAGGCAGGAGGTGAAGTCGCCCGAAAATGAGCGGTGGTCAAGGCGGTCGGGACGACAGTTCGGGGCCGTGGAAGAGATCGCGCTCCGGTTGAAGGAGCTGTTGTTCCCGTCGATCGCGGACGTTGCGGTGCTTTCGGTGGACGTGAGCGTCGCGATAGTGCTGGTCGATGCGGAATGCACTGGGAACGGTGCCGCTTGCCCGGCGTGCGGGGTCTGGTCGAGCCGAGTTCATGGTTCCTACCTGCGGTTTCCCGCCGATGTTCCCAGCGCCGGGCGAAGTGTTGTTCTTCAGCTGAGGGTCCGCCGGTTCGCCTGCGGGAACTCGGGGTGCACCCGCCGCACCTTCGTCGAGCAGATACCCGGCCTGACCCGTCGCCACGATCAACGGACCGAGCGGCTGCGCTCGACGCTGGCCTCGGTCGGTCTCGCCCTGGCAGGCCGTGCCGGCGCCCGCCTGAGCTCCGTGCTCGGGGTCTCGGCCAGCCGGAGCACCGTCCTGCGCCTGATCGACGCCCTTCCCGAGCCGGAAGCGCCCGCCCCGCGTGTGGTCGGCGTGGACGAGTACGCCACCCGAAAGGGCCGCCACTACGGCACCGTTCTCGTCGACGTCGAATCCGGCCGCCCTGTCGACCTGCTGCCCGACCGGGAGGCATCGAGCCTGGCGGCCTGGCTCGCCGATCGGCCCGGCGTCGAGGTCGTGTGCCGGGACCGGGCGCCGTTCTTCGCTGAGGGCGCCACCGCCGGTGCGCCGCAAGCAGTCCAGGTCGCGGACCGGTGGCATCTCTGGCACGACCTGAGCGAGGCCACCGAACGGAGCGTCGCCCAGCACCGTCGCTGCCTCAGCGCTCTGGTCCCCACGGTCCCTGAACCCGGCCCCAGACCCGAGGTTGTCCCGGCCGTGGACTCGTCCGGTTCTCCTTGGCCGCGCGGACACCGGTTCGCCGATCGGACCCGGGCCCGGCATGCCGCCGTCCACGCGCTGCTGGCGGCGGGACACAGTCGGCGCTCGGTCCAGCGGCAGCTCGGGATGACCTATCGCACCGTCAAGCAGTTCGCCGATGCTGCGACGCCGGAGGAGCTGTTCGCCGGTCAGTGGCAGAACCGGCCTTCCGTCCTCGACGACTACAAGCCCTATCTGGACGACCGCTGGAGCGACGGCTGCACCAACGCTTGGAAGCTGTGGGAGGAGATCGTGCCGCTCGGCTACAAGGGCAGCTACCAGCGCGTTCGCGCCTACCTGCACGACAAGCGCACATCACCGCAGCAGGTGACCGCCCGGCCTCCCTCGCCCCGGACCGTCGCCGGATGGATCCTCCGCCGTCCGGACACCCTCACCGAGACCGAGCAACTCCAGCTCAAGGCTGTCCGGACGCATTGCTCCGAACTCGACGCGCTCACCGGGCACGTCCGCTCCTTCGCGACCATGCTCGCCGAGCGCCAGGGCGAGCGGATGCCCGACTGGCTCGACGCCGTCCGGCGGGACGACCTGCCCAGCCTGCACACCCTCGCTGCGGGCATCGACCGCGACCGCGACGCCGTCATCGCCGGCCTCACTCTGCCCTGGCGTTCTGGCGTCGTCGAAGGGCACGTCAACCGGATCAAGATGCTCAAGCGCCAGATGTACGGGCGCGCTGGCTTTGCGCTCCTGCGAAAGCGGGTCCTGCTCGCCTAGTCACTTCGAGTAGCCGAAATCCTTCTCACTGGGCAATCCGGCTTGAGAGAATTCCGACATGCCGAGTCGATTTGGAACCCTCAGCGCAGGCCCGATGAGTGCGGATGGCCGTCACCTATTGATCTTGCCTGGAGACGCAACCGAACTCGTTGACCCGAGCCTCACGCCAGAGGATCTCGCTGAGCGCTACGGGCTTGATGCAGTAGTGCGCGCTCCCAAGATCAACGTGTGTTCGGCGGTCTTTCTCGATGGGCCTTTGGCTGGTACCACGACCAGTTACGCCATCAATCAGATCGGATCCAGGATCGACTGCGCTCTGTCACCAAGGCCAGGCAGGCCACGTGGGACCTACGAACTCGTCAAGCTCGCAGAAGGCGATCGTCCCGCCGAGCTCCGCCTCGTCGTCGAAGCCGAGGAGGATGAGCCCTTGGTCGATCGGCCTGCATGTACGTAGCGTGACTGTTCCACAGAAGTTGGGCCAGAACCCACACTCGTGAACAAAGCCAACGGGGCACAGCTCCCTCGGCCCGCTCGTGAGGGACCGGCGGCGTCACGGATCTGATGACGTGTCGAGACTGCGGGCTGCCGAGCTGGCGGGATCTTGATGAACCCGGGCGCTCACGCCACTCGTCCCGGCCGGGTGGCGCGCGGAGGATGGACTCGTCAGCGCCTGGGAGATCCCCAGGCCGGCGCCGCAAGCCGAAACCGTCGGCCGGCGCCTGTGCGACCTTCGAGGAGTACGCCCGTGTCCACCGCAGTCCAGGCCAGCAGCGCCGTGCTGAACGTTGCCGCCGCCGCGCCCGCCGAGGCCGCCGCCCACTTCGCCGCACGTCTGGCCTTCGAGGCGGACGTCTCCGACGTCCACGCCGACCTCGCGTCCGGTGCCCCCGGTGTGGTGGTGGTCGACTCCCGCAGCGACGCCGCCTGGGCCCAGGGCCACATCCCCGGCGCGCTCCACCTGCCCACGGCGAGGATTGCCGAGCTGGCTCCCGCGCTGATCGACCCGTCGATGACCGTGGTCACCTACTGCTGGGGCCCGGGCTGCAACGGCGCCACCCGGGCCGCACTCGCCTTCGCCCGCCTGGGCTACCAGGTCAAGGAGATGATCGGCGGCTTCGAGTACTGGGTGCGCGAGGGCTTCGCCTTCGACTCCGCCCGGGGCGGCGAGCAGCGGCCGATCGACGACCTGACCGCCCCGCGCTCGGGCATCTCCTGCGCCTGCTGAACCACGCCGCCCCCTCCCGCTCTGGCAGCCCACCCGTTGCACCCCCCGTTCCCCGGCCAGGCGCCGGTCCGGCGCCCGGGGTACCACGGCGGCCGCGGTGCCGACCAGGACCACGAGCAGTTGGGTGAACGCTCGCCCGTGCCGCTCCCACGCCCGACCCCGGCGGTCCGGCGCGTCTTCGGCTGACGCTCGGGCGGGAGGTTTGCGAGCCGGCGGCAGGAGTAGAAGAGGCGGCAGGAGTAACCGGACATCACAATTCGGACCTTTTGAAGGGCGGCACCCACTCATGGGCATCATCGCGTGGATTCTGATCGGCCTTCTCGCAGGAGCCATCGCCAAGGCCCTCATGCCCGGGCGTGACCCGGGAGGCATCGTGGTCACCATGCTGATCGGCATCGTCGGCGGCCTGCTGGGAGGCTGGCTCGGCAAGGTCATCTTGGGCGTGCACTCGATCAACGGGTTCTTCCACCTCTCGACCTGGATCGCCGCGATCATCGGTTCGCTGATCGTCCTGACCGTCTACCGCCTCGTAGCGGCCCGTCGCTCCTAGCCAACCCATCCGAACCTCGTGCCGTCGGGGGGGCCCCCCCCCGGGGGGGCCCCCCCCGCGCCCCCCCCCCGGGGTGGGGCCCCCCCCCCCCCCCCCCCCGCCCCCGGGGCCCCCCCGCCCCCCGGGGCCCCCCCC